>JABDBE010000014.1:0-22500 GCA_013288805.1 Acidobacteriota bacterium | reverse complement strand
GAAGTACTGGGTAAGCCAGAAAAAAAAGGAATCCAGGCCCCTGCAGAGAATCTGCCCGTAGAGAACCTAGCAGAAACGGGCGTGAAGTGCTTCCAACGCCCTGCCGTCCCGGGCGAAGCCTCGCCCCTTCGGGGCTGGGGTTTGGCGGATGCGGGATCGGGTTGACTGACATTTGTTGTGAGAGTGCCTTGACGCCGTTTTGTTGACGCAGGCAAACAGCAGATCCCTCGGCTGCGCTCGGGATGACAATTCATAAGATGGAACGCGGGCGGTGCCGTGCGTCTGTGATGCTTGTCACCTTCAATGGCGGAGGAAACGCAAGGTCCCTCGACTTCGCTCGGGATGACAAAGTTACGGAGCACGATGCTACTTTGTGCGAAGCAGGTGCCACGCTTCTCTGTATCGCTCGTACCTGGACTGTTTGCGATTCGGTGACAGTTGGATACGAACTTGGCCCCTGGTCGCCTCGATCGGGATGATGTACCAGACATCCGCGTCAGCGACGTATGCGGCGATGAAGTCCAACTCATCCCTTCGATACAACACAGCGCCGTTCCCGGTGACGTGGCACCTGTAAGAGTCACCACGTTTGTGCACGGTGCATTTGACCTGGACGCGGAGGAAGCGTCCGTTGTGCTCGACGGCGAAGTCGTAGCGAGCCATGTCTCCCCAGGGCTTGGCGATGCAGAGTCCGTGCTCGGCGGCGCGGGCCATGAAACGGAGTTCGGCCCATTCGCCCCGGAGTTTGGGGTGTTGGATATCGATACCTTGGTTGGTCATTTTTGCCTTGGGTTCGGGAAAGTCAGCGGCCGCGGACGGCGCCAGAGTGGTTGGTCCAAATGAAAAACGCGGCCTTTTCGGGCCGCGCTTGGTTAGCTAATTGGTCTGTTCTTATTATATCGCGTGGCAATGGGGAACTATGACATGGTTTTGAGATTTATTTTCGTAGTGCTTGCATGGAGTTGCGGGGAATGGGGTGGGTTTTGCCTCTTGACAAGATTTTTCCCGAATTGGGAAACCGGGGCTTGATCAGGCATTGGATTGTGGACCGGGAAAACGCAAGGTTCCTCGACCTCGTTCGGATGACAGGTCCTTGGGCAACATTGGCTTAGAGATCGCGTGGGCCGGAACCTAGTGGAGGCCCGGTTGAAGCTTCGCTCAGCAGTTGGGTCAGGTCGAGTCTGTGGGTGAACATTTCCAGCTTGCCATCCGGAGTGCGTGGCCATTGCTCTTTTGGCTTGTCCCAGTAAAGCTCGACTCCGTTGTCGTCGGGATCGCGCAAATAGATGGATTGGCTGACTCCGTGGTCGGCAGCTCCGTCGAGTGGGATGTGGGCATGCAGGACGCGTTGCAGGGCTTGCGCGAGCGCGGCACGAGTAGGGTAGACAATCGCTGTGTGATAGAGGCCGGTTGTGCCGGGTGGGGGTGTGGATCCGCCGAGGCTTTCCCACGTGTTGATAGCAATGTGGTGGTGATAGTCTCCGGCGGCGAGGAAAGCTGCGCCTTCGCCTAATCGTTGTGTGACGGTGAGGCCAAGAACGCCGACGTAGAAAGACAGTGCGCGCTCCAGGTCGGCGACCTTCAGATGCACATGGCCAATGTGGACGCGCGGGTCGGCAGTGTAGCGCGGCTCTTTACCTCGGCTGGGATGGATTGACATTGAGCAACCATTAGATCAGTGGAATTCTAGCGTCACGAACTTGGCTTCTTGCTTGCCTGTGTTGGTGAGGGTGTGGGTGTAGCCGCCGGGGAGCCATTTGACTTCGCCGGATTTGAAGTGTCCGGGCATGGGGCCTTTGCCTTCGACGTCGCTGCGGATTTCCAAGTCGCTCACGGCTACCAGCAGATGTGGGCCGGTGTGGTGATGGCTGGGGATGGTCGCTCCGGGTTGCAACTCGGTTTCGGCGACGCGGACGCCGTCCTTGACGAATATGATGTCTTGCGTGCCTCCGGTGAAGACGTGCAGGCCGCGGTCTTCGTCCCATTTGGGCGGAGGAGTTTTGTGGGCGGCTTCGTCCTGCATCAGTTCTACGGCGATGGCGCGGAATGGCGTGCTGGCCTGGTTGCGGGCGATGTGGGCGAATCCGCCGGGAGCAAAGCGGGTTTCGCCGTCTTGCATTTTTAGTATGGCGGGCGCCTTGCCTTCGACTTCATTCTGGACGTTGGTGTCTCCGAGCGAAACGAAAACGTAGTCGTGATTATGGCGGTGCATGAGAGTCGCGTCGTTGGGTGCGACCTCGGCGAGCCACACACGGACTTGCTGGTTTTCGAGGAGAAGATGATGGTGAGGCTCGGCAGTGATCTCGACGTCGTTTGTGCTTTGCGCGGCCAGGGCGATGGCTGCGAGAACGAGAGCGGAGACGAGCAGGCGGCTTTTCATGAGACGGAATTCTAGCATTGTCGGCGGGTGGGGCTGAGGAACAACCTCATTATTTAGCGTTGCGCGCGAATAAATAGTTGCTTATCGGAATGCCTTGCCGCATTTCGTAGCGGCCTGATCGATGTAGGGATCTTTCGACTCCGCAATTCGATCCGTGAACCGGATCGAATTGCTACGCTCAAGATGACAATGCTGCTAAATGCTGAATACCAGGAATGATTTAGACTTTTGCAGTGGGCGATCTGGGCAAACTGCTCGTCCTGCTGGGCGGGATTGTTGTCATCGTCGGGCTGGCACTGATTTTGATTGGACGAACCAACCTGCCGATTGGGCGGCTTCCGGGTGACATTATTTATCGTGGGAAGAACACGACTTTTTATTTCCCGCTGGCTACTTCGATTGTCGTCAGCGTCGTGCTTTCGATTTTGTTGTATGTGATCGGGCGGATTAGGAAATAGCTTCGGTTCTCGGTTCCCGGATCTCAGTTCTCAGCTAAACTTCCTGCATGGCTTCTGCCGATCAGCTCGGATTCAGTTTTCGGCCGGCAGAGCGCCGCACCTGGACGGTGCGCGATCTGGTGGCGGCGGTGCGCACGAATCTCGAGCGGGAGTATGGCGACGTTTGGGTGGAGGGTGAGATTTCGAATTTCCGGGCGCATGATTCTGGGCATCTTTATTTCACACTCAAGGAAAGGAATGCGCAGATTCGGGTGGTGATGTTCCGGTCTTCAGCGAAGTTGCTGCGATTCCGTCCGGAAGACGGTTTGCAGGTTGTGGTGCGCGGGCGGGTCACGATTTATGAGGATCGCGGCGAGCTGCAGGTTTCGGCCGAGTATATTGAGCCCAAGGGCGCAGGCGCTTTGCAGATTGCGTTCGAGCAACTCAAGGCCAAGTTGGAGGCAGAGGGACTTTTCGATTCTGCGCGTAAGAAACCGATTCCAGCTTTGCCGGCAAGAATTGGCATTGTGACTTCGCCGCAGGCGGCCGCGCTGCGCGACATCTTGAACATTCTGCGGCGACGGCACGATACGGCTAACGCTCTGATTTTCCCGGCGCAAGTACAGGGCGAGGCGGCGGCGCTTGAAGTCACGGCCGGGATTCGCTACTTCAATAAGGCCCGCAGCGTGGATGTGATTATCGTGGCGCGCGGTGGTGGATCGGCGGAGGATCTGGCTGCGTTCAACCACGAAGGCCTGGCGCGAGCGGCTTTTGCTTCCGAGATCCCTCTCATCTCCGCGGTCGGACACGAGAGCGATTTCACGATTCTTGATTTTGTTGCCGACCTGCGAGCGCCCACGCCGTCGGCGGCGGCGGAGTTGGTCATACGCTCGCGGCAGGAAGTGGATGAGCAACTGGGAGGGTTGCATCGGCGGCTTGAAAAAGCCATGCGCTATCACTTGCTCATGGCTCGCCAGAATCTGACCGAGATGGCGCAGCATGGCGCGTTCGCTCGCATGATGGATCTGATTCATCGGCGTGAGCAACGGCTGGATGATCTGGTGAATCGGCTTGCGCATTCGCAGCGCGATATCTTTGAGAAGCAGCGGCGGCGGTTCGAGGCATTGTCCGCGGCGGTTCGGCATTACGATGTGCGGCGGGTGTTGGCCGGGATGAAAAAAGATCTCGACGCGCGGACTACGGCGATTGTTTCGGCTGCACGCAATTCTTTGCTCGAGCGCAGAGTCCGGCTCGAAAGAATGGACACGGCTCTGCAAGCGCTTTCTCCGCTGGCCATTCTTGAGCGCGGGTATGCGCTGGTGTTCGATGCCTCCGGCAAATTGTTGAAGGACGCCGCGAACGTGAAGGCCGGGGATGAGATTTCGGCGCGATTGGCGAAGGGAACGGTAAGCGCGACGGTAAAGAGGTCACAGGGGTGACGCGGCTCTTGTTGGACTTCGCTCGATCGCTCAGCCGAGGGCGGCTATCCCTACACTTGCACAGATAAGAGAGCGGAGTGTCCGCCCTGCACTAGCCTGGACGGGCGCGGGCGCCTGTCTCCCCGTTAATGCGGTGGTTGGGGAGAGTACACAGGATTGCCCGGAGCGGCTGAGCCCGGTACAATTAGCGTTGCATGTAGGCGCGTAGCTCAGTTGGTTAGAGCGCTACCTTGACACGGTAGAGGTCAGGAGTTCGAGTCTCCTCGTGCCTACCATTTCCTCTTTCCAGTGTTCATGGGCTTTTGAGCCCTTCCCACCGCTCTTGAGCAGATTGGCTTCGTTGCTTTGGCACCCGCTTAACACCCGTTTTATTGAACGGCATGCGCTTTCGGCATGATCCGCTCAAGCATCGAGCCTTGAGCGGCGATCTTCTCGTCGGTCATCACGTGCCCGTAAACATCGAGCATCGAGATTTTCGACCAGCGGAGGAGATTCTTAATCAGGACCGGGTTGTTGCCCTCCGCCAAGAGGAACGATGCCAGCGTATGACGGAAACAATGGAACCCAAACCTCGTGATCAGGTTTCCAGCTCTGTCGTACGTCTTGCCGTCGCGCTCAGTTATTACCCCGGCCTTGATCGCAGCTGGGCGCAGGTAGTCTTCCACGATCATGTTCCCAGTCCGGGGCTTCTTTCCCTCCAATTTGAAACTGGCGAACACGAAATCGTCCGGTTTGTTGTACGGAGTCTCAGCCTGCCACGCCTTCAGCACTTCGGCTAACGCCGGGTGCATTGGCACGGTAGACTTCGACGCCTGCGTTTTGGTGCCTGAGCCCATCTGTCCATACGTCCAAGAATTCCTGATGCGAATCGAATTCTGATCGTACTGGACAGACTTCCATTTCAGTGCAAGTGCCTCAGAAATGCGGACCCCTGTCGCGGCGACCAAAAGCAGAAGCGTGTACTCTGGCTGGGCGAGTAAATCGAGAACAGCCATCGTCTGCTCCGGTTTTAAGATGAACGCCTCGTAATCAGTCTCACTCGACCACCGCACGAACGTCACTGGGTTACTTGCCCTTTGCTGGCCCTTGGCGTTGGGCGCGACCGTCTGATGGATAAGCTCTTCAAACTGTGCATGCTTGTAAACGGTGCCCATCACCGTCCTAATTTTAGCCAGCGTGGAATTCTCAAGACCGTCGTTTCCGCATCTGTCTATTGTTTGGCACTCGAGCCATCCCAATATTTCCTTCGACTTGATATCCCTCGCCACTCTGTCCCCAAACCGAGGTATCAGGTAGTCGTTCACAATATGGCTGTGAAGATACTTCGTTCCATGGTTTTTGAACTTGTGGTGCCTGAGATAATGCAAGGCAATGTAACGGAACGTAGGCTGTTTGCCAGCGTCCTGTTCGTTGATATGCACGTTAAGACCTCGGCGTTCAACCTCGGCCCAAGCACCGGACCTCGATAAGTCGGAAACGAAACCTATTACGAGTCCGTGCTCTGTCCGCTGTCCGTCAATCGAACGAATTGCGGTGTAACAGTACACCCACTTGCCTTTCTTTTTCCTCAAAAATCCCCGTTGATAACGCGCCATCAGAGTTTTCCCTTCTGGCTACTTCGGGGACTGCCGATGCTGATCTTACTCGAAATCTCATGCTGGCAAAACGCCGCTTCAAGTGATTTTTTCCGGCCCCGAGCAGTCAAGCAATCATCGATCTCACTCAATTTGTACCGCCAGACCCTCCGACTAGATCCGGTTCCCAACGGGTATCCGGGAATCGTGCCACGGCGCGTCATCTCCAGCACCTGACGGCGCGTGGTCTTCAGGTGCGCCGCTACTGTGTTCGCATCAACAAACGGCTCGACTTGTATGGTTGAATTCACTGTCGTTCTACCTATGCAGGTACCCGGTCAGGAGTTCCACCCATCCGAGCCAGACCATAATCTGGTCAGATTGACGCAATGTCGCAAGTTCCGCGTTCAGCAAGCGCAGGCACATATCCCATTTGGACGAGCTCACGCTCGGGGTCGATCACGGCGCGGTACATCTTGAAGTCAAGGCCGTACCGCCAGACCCGTCTCCGAATTTCCATCTCGCCATCGCGGAACTCGATGCGGGCGAGCTTGGGCAGTTTGGTTGCGTCGATGATGTACTCGCGTTCGCCCCTATCGTCCGTGTAGCAACGAATGTCCTTCATCGGAATCGTCACTCTGTAGACAGCAGGGTCGTGGGCCCAATCCCAAACCTCGGGGTTACGGCAGTTACACCATTTCCTCGCGAAGTGGCACGCGATGTTGAGGTCGTCGGTCCAAGACATGCCCCGAATATTTCGCATTTCGTCCTTACCCGACACGCCACGGAAAGGTTGATCGTCTTGCCCTCGACTGGAATTGGATCGCCCGCCACAAGCAGCCGTTTCGGGTTAGCTTTGGCGAAAAAAGCCTTGAGATCAGTTGGACTCACATCTCCAGAACACATCCCCCTAAATGCGCTCAGCAGGTAACGCTCATACAACCCGTGCCACTTAAGCGACCGCTCGCAATTACGGAGCGTTTCCCAGCGTTCTTCTGGTTCCACCAAGCCGCACTCCATCTCCTCTATCCAAGCGTCTTTAGTCACGGTCACCCTTTTGATTCTGTCGAGCGTGATTCAAGGCTTTCTCCTTTTGAGTCGGCGCGGCTTTCAATGATTTCTGGCGCTTCCCAGTGATCAATCGCGACGACTTATCATCGGACCGAGCAGAGTCGGCACCTGATCCCCCGGAGTTACCAGTGTTGGCTGGATAAAAAAACACGTTTGCGGTGAAGAACACCGGACGGCGTGCGTACGGTTCTGGGCTCGTTCGCAATCCCCGTGTACTGGCGATCAGCATCGTTTTCCCCGTTGCCTTCGATGGGCGGGCAGTCTCAAGCCCCATCTCGATTGTTACTTTCTTCGATTTTCGGTCGATGGTTATCGATGGTGACATCATTCACTCTCCCCTCTCTTCGGGATCGAATCCGAGATTCTTTGGTTGATTCCTTCGTTCACGCTCGGGAAGCCAATCACGAGTCCATACTTCCCTGAGACCTTCATAGACATCGAGTTCAAAGCGACCGGGGTTGTGGTGCTTGAGAACGGCTTCGATTTCGTCCTCGGTGTAGCGTTTGACTACCAGCTCGTAGAACCGACTGCCTGCCGTGCTTCGTGCCTCGTCTGCGCCTCCCTGTAAGCACTCATTGCACTCGGATGTGATTTTTTTGATCTCTTTGTCAAGTTCTCTCAAGGTCTCGTCGCTCATGGATTCGTACACATCCTTGAGATGCTGCGCCTTCGCTTGCTTCTTTGCATTCGTACTCGACATTCCTATTACCTTTCTGCGGTTAGAGCCATCGCCCGGCTGAATGCCGGCACTTCAAAGCCGACAAAACCAGAAAAGCTAGGCCGCGTCTTCTTCTTTTTCGCTTTTCGCTTGTCACTTTCAGTTGTGTTATCAAGCAATAGCTCCCTTCTGTTTCTTCGTTCGACGCAACTTGATCGTTTCTCCGGTCAATGGATGAATGAATTCAACCGGCGCAGTGATCTCCGGGATTTCTTCTAGCATCTCGGCCGGGTCCGGTATGAATCGGGGTCGGGGAGCAGGAAGATAAGTCTTTGCGTTTCCTTTCTCCGGCTCATTCGCTCTCTTAATGAGCTCCGCTTCCACCGCATCCCGGAGCAACCTATATGCCCGGTCCATGGACACCGACATTCGTTCTGCCAATTGTTCAGCGGTAACCGGGGCGCCTTTATTCTCGTCGGAGATTTCCTGAACGGCCATCCGGGTTTTCAGATGCTCGTCACCGTCTCGGTCTAAACTTTCGACAAAGACTTCCTCGAAAAGCATCGTGGCAATCGCAAAATCCGAAAAATCGACTTCTATCTCGCGAGGTGGCTGGTCAACGGGGTACTTCTCGAACGACCGCAGAAGCGCAATCGTCCTACAACCCTCGACAAAGTTGGGGAAATAACGGCGTGAAGTCACGCTGCCGTCGAACACGTTTGTGGCGACGATTGTGAACCAATCCGGCAACTTGACTGGCACGTCTGCTCTGGCCTTGATCAGCGCATAAGCCTGATGCCACGTGGCGAGCTCATCGTCGGTTAAACGCGGCTGAGGTGAAACGTAGCGTTCATTAATCCTCCGTGTTTGCTCGCGGCTTTCGTCCATCCACAGGGAGATATGCCGATTTTCGTCGTCAACTTCAATGCGATCGCGGGTCGTTGTCGAAATCGAAGCAATAGGGCCTTCCGCCACGAAGGTTTTCGGGACTCGGATTCCACCTTCATTGACGGTCACCGTTCTGATTAGCCTTCCCTCACTTATTAACAAGCGAACCGGATGGATAGCTCCAGCGGCATCGTTTCGTTCTTGCAGGTAAACGATGGCATGGCGAAAATCGTCCCGGCCATAATTCCATGCCGTCTTGGAACTGCTGGTTATCTCCCGCACTGCTTCTTTGGGGAACAATCGCAGCGGTCGGCTGACCAGATGATTTTTTCCCGCGGAACTCGAACCCTTCACAATCGCGTTCAGGGGACGGTCAAGCAATGCTGAAAGCCCGACAACGTAGAGAACCAATGCATTGCGCAGTTCTCCCACGAGCCGCTCCCGACGAAGCGCCCTCCGCAGGGATTTGAAGATTCCCGATGATTCCAATAGTCCGCGGGCTCCCCGTTCAATTTGTGATTTACGCTCCGGTGTCATCTCGCCGATAGCCGAGAGATTTCGGGAAACGTCATTGCTGACGCTCTCCGCTGCGTTGCTCACGGCTCCATTGTTCCCTTTGGTTTTAGGTGTCGAGTCCGGTTCGGCGGCAACTGAGGTTGCCGCTCCGCCCGATTCGCTTTTAATTCTGGTTTTCATTGCAATCTTCTCCTCCTCGAAAATTAAAGTTAACTTTCAAAGCCTTCTCGCGATGCCAGACTCCCCTTCACACAGGAATCAGCTGAACTTTAACTCGCGAGTTCTGCGCATCCCGGATGGATTCCCCCGAACGGTCATTGTCTTCACCTCCGGAAGCACCGATCGCCAAAACCTCCCAAACTACAAAACCAAGTCCCGCAGCGGCTCAGCCCCATGTCTGCTCGACTCACCGGCGAGTCGTCGTTGCATGCGCTCCACTGATCCGCGTCTACCGCGCCTTCCCGATGCTTTCTTTTCCCCCGAGTTGGTGAACCAGAATGCGTTCATCGTTTCCATGAATTATTTGTCTCTCCTTTTGAGCTTCCACCGTATCGATTCGAGCCAGCTTGGGCCCAACCCCCGCCGCGTAACCAATTCCAGAAAACAATCACTGCAGTATCCGCGAGCTGTCTCTTCCTCCGCTGGTCCCTTGTAGCATGCACTTTTCGACTTGCAAAAAAAGTTGTTCGATAGCAACTTTTGCCCAATAACATCAGCGATTTGCGGCGATTTCACTTCCGAAAATTCCGCTTGACAAGATTTTTCGACCGGACAAAGTAACGCAAACCGTACGAGCCGTGGAGTTGCTGGCATTCAAAAAGACCGCTCACCCGATGCCGACACGACCCATCATGGACCGGCAAATCGCAGGAACTATTCCTCGGGGAAGAGGTCTACAGATATTCGTCATGCCTGTCCTCTGAGTGGCACCTCAATCTGGGTCGTACCTGCAGAAAACGTAATGCACGCCGCCATCTCGCCGTCTGCGATTTCGCCATTCAGTCGAAGCGCCTCCCCAGGGGTCGGCCAAAATCCCCGCGTATTTGTGCTCGGCGATTAGTATCGGGACTCACGTCGAGTTTCATCCAGCGCCTCAATTTCTTGTCGATGATCGTGACCTGACGTGCTCCCATAATCATCTTTAGGTGGTAGCGGCTTGGTCCCTGGGGGACGGAAGTGTAGTATGTCCGCCGTGCACGAGCCAACCCGAAGTCCGGCGAGGTGTTTGGCAGAAAATAAGCATGGTGCGCTTACATACAATATTCATGGCGAGAGAAAACAAGGTCGATGTCATACCGAGTGCAAATCCCGAAGGAGCAGTGGACTCCGTTCCGCAATGAAGTCTTCGCCAAGGAGTTGGGCAACTTGGAAGAGAAACGGGCTGCTGCACTCTACTTGTTTCTCTATGACCGCGCCTACAATCGGCCCTCGAACGCGGTGGCCGTCACCGTACGCCAACTCTCCAGCTTGCTGAACATGGATGAACGGGTCATCAAGAAGTGCCTCGCCGAACTCCGCCGAAAAGAACTCATCCGGAAAATCCGCTCGGGTGTACGCCGCAGCAGAATCAATAAGGATGTCTGGAAGGTGCCGCTGGCCGAGGTTGATCTCAAGAAGGACTCGTGGACGCCGATACCTCGCGTGCTCACTCCCCGCTACAACTATCAACCAACCGTCCGCATTTTCGCCTCGTGTGCGGGTTTGGACCTGTGCCGCTTCTCATGCTCTGCCAGCCGGGAGCTTCGCAGCCCAACGACCTGATTGTTGTCCAACTGGATGAAAAGTCGGATCACAGAGAATCCAGAATGGCTACTGGAAACATGTTTGGGGCTGGCCGCGGCGGATTCGATCCGAAGAGAACCGTGACAGTAACCATAGTGAAAAAAGATGATGGCAGTTGGGACGTATCTCCTGCCCAAGACCTGAAGCCAGGAGAATATCTACTCACGACTGGAATGAGTCCGCAAGGATTCGACTTTGGGGTTACGAAATGAAACGACCAACAGCGATGATCGTAGCTATTCTGCTGGCCGCAGCCGTGTCGCCAGCAAAAGACAAACCCGCAATCGATAAAGAGAATCTGGCCAAACTTCAGGCAGTCAAGACGATCTTTGTGGATGGCAACAATGAATCGGCGGACAAAGTTCGGCAGCATCTTGAAGCATGGACTTGCCTAACGTTGTCAAACAACAAATCCACCGCTGATGCTGTTATGGACGTGAAGGAGCAGCAAAAGCCCAACACTGACATTAACAAAGTGGCAACTTCGATAACGATAACCCTGCCCAACGGGGACCTGATTTGGTCCCGAACCAAGGCTGGAGAAGGTTTTGTTCACTCCGGTGCTGGCGAGGCCGTTGAAAAGGTTCTGCATGACCTTCCAAAGATGCTTGTCCGGGACAACATTTCCGCAGGCACATGGGGTAGGGAACCGCGCCTAATAGCTGAAAACCAGCCCGTCTCCGTAGCCCGTCTTCGTTATCTCTTGCCCGTTCTTACAGGAGTTTCGCAGCCTTCCACGTCCTTGTAATTTACTGTAAGCAATGCTTTCGTCGCCCCTGAAAAGGCTGGCGTCGGCGGTTCAACTCCGTCCCTGCTGCTAGTATTTGGGGCAGTATCATATCCCGCTCCTACTAAGATTTTCTCTCAATCGGAGGGCTTTCTCTCAATAAACCGGAGCTAGTGCCGGGCAGAAAACTTCACGCAGGATCGTCGCTTGAGAACGCTCTGCATACCAGCACACTACTGATATGCGAAGCACGAAAATATTTGTCCTGCCTGAAGAATTCAGCCTAGAGTCCCTCTCCCACTCTCTCCGCCATCTCCTCAACGTCACCAATCCATCAAGTCACTCGCGAATCGGAACCACTTTGCTGCCCTCAAAAAAGGGTTTATTTTTCTGCCTCTGTAAGTTACTGATCTGCAGGGAGCAGAACTCCATGGTTTGCCCCTCTTGAAAGGAATACCTTTTTTGAGCCCTGCTGGCTTGGAGGAGCAGACCATCACCACCCCGGTACCCGGCACGATGAGTGTAATGGCGATGTTTCGCCAATTGACATTCATAAGGTGCTACATTCGTCGGAACGAAGATCCGCACGTTTGGGGGAGTATCTTGGCCGCAAGAATTCTCATGGTTTTCAGTGCGAGCATTGTTTTCACGCTCGGAGTCGTACACCTCGTCTATACATTCTCGGGGCCAATGCTCACCCCCCGTGACCCCGCGCTCCAAATCAGCATGAGCCAGATTTCACCTGTCATTACGAAAGAAACAACAATGTGGCGGTGTTGGGTGGGCTTCAATGCCAGCCACAGCATGGGACTCATTTTGTTCGGGTTGATTTTCGGTTTTCTCGCATTGGCTCACGGCCAACTCCTCTTTCGGTCACCGTTCCTACTCGTTGTCGGGCTGGTAGTACTTGGTGGCTTTGTCGTGCTCAGCAAGGTCTATTGGTTTAGTGCCCCCTTCACAGGCACCAGCATTTCTTTGGCCTGCTATGTCGCCAGCATTGCGCTATCGCGAGCCTAACTCAGAACCCGGTGAATGAGTGTAACCGCGATATTTCAACAGTGAGCCGTTCGTTCCCTACGTCGACGCTTGTCCGCGCAACCGAAGGTGTTGCAGGGCGATGGGCGCATCTGCTATCCATGTGTGGTGTATGGAAGAGATCACAAAAGAGGCCGTCCGCGAAATTGAGCAGATTCATTCGAGCTGGATCGAGTTCGAGGTCGCCGGACAAGGTCAGAGTTTGATAGCGTTGTGCGCTGAGGACATTGAGTTGTGGCCGCCTGACGCGCATCCTCTCATTGGACGCTCTGCGGTTTCGGCGGAGATGGCGCGAGCGGCAACGAGGATTCACTGCATTGAGATTGCCAATCGTTGTATTCGAGGTTCAAATGAAATTGCTTACTTGACGGCTAGCTACAAAACCACGTTTTCCTCGGCGGAAGACTCCACTCCCAAACAAGCCCTCGGAAGCCATCTGTGGATCCTGCGAAAGCAGGCTGGTACGTGGGTTATTACCCTCGTGAGCTGGTCACTGCGGGCTCGATAAGATCGACCATCGAAAGGGCTCACAACCTCGTCAATGAGTGCTATCGGGATTTTTCGCCGATTGACCTAGCTCATTCCATTCCAGAGTTGCCGTTTCACGGGGCAGTTTGCTGTCATGTGCTCAATATTTTCTTAATTTTCTAGGCATTCTATATCCCCAAATTTTGGCTTGTTTGAGAGGAAACTGGACTTTTTCAACAGCCACGAGATTTAACGCCAACCGACAGGTTCCGGTTAGCTGACGATCCGAAAGTAAGGGACGAGAAAGTGTATCTAATGCTACCGTTGCTCTGCGGCGCGCGCGAATCGGCCCAGTTCGGTCGACGATCTAGGCCGAAGAGAACCAGCGCATGCACCCGAAATCCGCGTGGGCTGCGGGTAGTCAGATTTGTGTCGTAATTGTTCTCGCAGGGAGAAAACATAATGGCTTCAGATGAGAATCTCTCGCCGGCGCTCGATGACATCAGGGTTCATGTGAAGCTTAAGCTCTTTGCTCTGTGGTCCTCGGTGATGTTCTGTTACATATACGGAGACTTTTTCGGGCTTTTCAAGACCGGGGCATTGCAGGCGATAATCTCTGGAAGGACGCCTGTCGGTGCAATCTCCGAAGGAGTCCTCTTGGGCATGTCCGTATCCGTTGCCATCCCCAGCGTTATGGTGTTTCTATCGCTCGTTTTGCCGCCACGTTTGAATCGTTGGATGAACATCATCTTAGGCGCGGCTTATACAGTGATCATGATTGTGACGATGCGGGGAAATTGGTACTTTTATATCTTTCTCGGGTTCGTAGAGATCACACTGACGGCATTAATCGTCTTTTACGCGTGGACCTGGCCTAAGCAGCGAGCCCGCTAAATTGCTTTAGCTGTGCTGCGGCGAGGGGGTTGTGAGCGTAATCGCGATTTTTCGCCCACCATCGGTTTCGTAACATCAGTTGCCTTCGAGTGTAGCGGCCACAGACTCTTCCCGCCGCCAGGTCGAGAGCCCCGGCGCTCCCAGTGCCAGTGCTCCGAGCGTAGCAGGTTCGGAAGTCGGCATCGTAAGAGCGGCATCCGGTCCTTCGTCGGTACCCTTCGTCGCACCTGCTCTGATGGGCCTGTTAGGAATGGTCTCGTAGGCGTATCCGGTGAGGGTAGCAGCGAAGCGCGAATGGCCGACCGTAACGTTTAGGCGAGCCCAGCCATAGTGAATCTTACCCTTGACGCGGAATTTCAAACCCAGATAGCGGCTGCGGACGTTGACCCACTGACCCGCCCGATTAGCACCATCAGACCAAGCCATCCACCCGCCTGCAAACGGTTGTTTGGGGCCGATAGCCACGCCCCGCGTGAGGTCATAGGCGCAGTACGGAGACCCGATTTGCAGCTGTCTACCGACGACCGCGTTGTTGGCTTGGGCCGGAACGGCGGAGAGGGTCGCGACAATCGTATCGGTGAAAAAACTATAATTGTCGATCTTAAAGTCCGCGATCCCATCGTGGTTGAGGTCGAGTTCGTAAATGTGGTTGGTTCCGATCACGACGTGGGTCTGCGTGTAGATGATTTTGGCCTCTGCCGATTGCGTCAACGCCAACACGCTCACTCCCGCAGCACCAGCCGCGAAGGCATACATGTTGAGCTGTCGATGAATTGATTCGGAGAGGGTCGCGGGAGTTCGAGGCCGGGAGCGGTTCATGAATCCTCCTACAGGCGACAATAATTGTGCTCTCGGCGTGGCCGCTAGTCAATCAGGCCATCAACGCCATCCTAATGTCAGTTATGCCGTACTTGGGCGATTCGTCCTTGCATTCGTGCAGATTGAATTTTTCCTACAAATACCGCTCCGCAGCTGTGGGGTCCCGCTGGAGAGTGGATGGAGTGAAGAACTTGTACTGCGCTAGCCATGAGCGTACCAACCTTGTGCTGAAGATGCTGCTAGGACGCCAGAGCTTGCGGCTTCTTGGCCTTCACTGTTAGTAATTTTACTTTGAATTCCTGCAATCGCTTGCCCTCACTTTTTCGCTCGGTACGTAAGAGTCGGAGGTTGGCTTCATGCGGCTTTACCGGCTGGAGTTGATTCATACACCTTCAGTTTAGCCTCGGCGCGACCCGTGTGCAAAGGGCGATTTCGCCAAGCGGGAAATGATAAACTCAACCCGCTCTAGATTTTCCAGGAGGGAAGCTATGCCGTCGAATCTGAATCCTACCAAGGTGCTATCGGCTTGTTTGCTGTTTAGCGCTTTTTGCGGATGGTTCCCCGAAGTGATCGCGCAGGCCGTTTCCACCAGCAGCGTCGAACACACCACTCTGTACAGTTTCGGGGGCCCGGATGGCGCTGGTCCGTTGTATGGCGTCATGGCTGACAAGACGGGGGCTCTCTACGGTACCACGGTATCAGGGGGTGCTGGCGCGGGCACCGTCTTCAAGCTCATACCGACCGAGTCAGGTTACAGCGAAACCGTTCTCTACAGCTTCCTCGGCGGCTACGATGGCGACGGACCGTTTAGCGGGCTCGTCGCCGATAAGATGGGGGCCTTATATGGCGTCACCCTGGGGGGCGGGAACGGTGCGTGTTTTGGCGGATGCGGAACGGTTTTCAAACTTAGGCCGAAGAAATCAGGGTACACGAAAAGCACGATCTACACTTTCGGGCCCGGCACCGATGCCTCCACGCCTTTGGGCACGCTGGTGTTCGATAAGAAAGGATCCCTGTATGGCGTTACTCAGTACGGTGGCGCGCAGAATGACGGAGCCGTTTACAAACTTACGCCGAGCAAATCGGGCTTTAGCGAAAGCGTAATCTACAGCTTCCGCAACGGCGAAGACGGAGACTTCCCGCAGGCGGGACTGGTGATAGATAAGCAGGGCTCGCTGTACGGCACTACCTTTTATGGCGGCCCCGGAAGCTGCGACGGTGGTTGCGGCACTGTTTTCAAACTCACTCCGTCGGGTTCGGGCTACGCCGAAACGATTCTGTATGCTTTTAAGGACTACACCGACGGCTATCTGCCATTTGCAGCGGTCACGCTCGATGAGAGCACCGGCGCCATATACGGTACGACCTGGTGGGGTGGCACCATTCATGACGGAAATGTGTTCAAACTTACTCCGTCGGGCTCGGGCTACGACAAAACCACCCTTTATAACTTCGATCACCACCTTCACCACGGCACGAATGGTGTACTTCCCCGGAGTCAACTGTTGCTGCAACCGGACGGTACTCTGTACGGGACAGACTTCATCGGTGGAGGCGGATGCAACGGCATCGGCTGCGGGTCGATCTTCGAGCTCAAGCCCTCCGGGTCAGGCTACTCGTTCGCGTACGTTTACAATTTCCTCCACCCCGTGAACGGGGCGGACCCGGAATTCAGCAGCCTGATCGTCGATGCGAAAGGCGCGCTCTACGGGACGACGGACTCTGGTGGATCAAAAACGGACTGCTACGACGGCGGACCCGGTGGTGCGCATGGCTGCGGCACCGTGTTCAAGATCGTGCTGAAGTAACATTGCGACTATGGGTTCTGGGCCCATTTGTGGAGACCCTGCCCAATTCGGGCAAGCTGGGAGCGGCGGTCAAGATTCTAGGAACGGATCTGACGGGCGCGACCAGTGTCACGTTTAACGGCACGGCGGCGAAATTCACTGTAGTTTCCAAGTCCGAAATCAAGACCACCGTACCAACTGGTGCGACCACCGGAACGGTCGAGGTGACGATACCCAAGGGAACACTCAAGAGCAACGTGGTGTTCCGGGTGGCGAAGTGACGCTTTGAGCCGTTCAGAATTAAGGAATCTAGTCCGCCAGGCGTCTCGGCGGCCTTTCTCTTGAATTAAGATCGAAGGTAGTTGCAGGGCTAACTTCTGTTATCAGGTCATAGCGCTCAAACTCCCTGTACTCTGTAGAAGTTGCTTATAGAGGTCATAGCCGCTGGCCGGAGCGAATCATATACAATGGCCCTCAGAGTCGGAGGCTGGGTAATGCGAAGAATGAATGGAGTCCTGTTCCTGGTGTTGATATGCGCGATCACTGCAGCGGCCCGGCACAAAGGATTCGGGAACGACAACTTTGAAAAACCTAGAGCCAGCCGGCACCCCGGGTACTCAGGGTAAGAAAAATAAGAAAACGAAACAGCAGTTTGACTTCTCCTTCGAGGCGTCGGGAAAGACTTACACCTGCCGCACCGGCGAGAAAACGACCGTCAATGCGACCGACTTCGTCGTCGGGTCAGGCCGCAGGACGCACCTTGGTGTCACGGTCGAGCAAGCGTTCCAATACTACGAGCACCTCCAGAGCGTTTGACATGTCTCGCCGTTCCTTCACGCCAAGATCAGCGCGTACTTGCAATAAGCGTTGGTCAATGGCGAGCCTCGTTTCATCGATCTTCGCCCTGAGTTTGGTGTCATCCAACTCGAAGACTGCCGCCTGATAACAAACTCCCCATTCATTATTCGTGTTCATGGCGCGATCTCCGCAACGCTTGAAAATCAAACTATGTCGGCCTGTCTTTCTTAGCAGGATTCGCGGTTACCGACTCGGAAGCCTTCGCCACACACTGAGGCTTTGCTTCCAAGAGTCCGGTCGATCTCCCCAATCAAAGCCATCAACTTTTTGGAGTCCTTTTCCTGCGCGGCCAACTCGCACAGTTCCATCCAACTTTCTTTCTTGTCCCAGACCATAACCGTCTTCCGGGTACATGAAAGCAACTTATATCACATCTGTTTGAACACGTTTGTTAGAAAAGCCGACCTCAGACGCCTCCCCAAAAACCCGCTCCGATTGCCGAACTGACCGCCACCCCGCCCCTACAGCAAACCCTGTAGAGCATTAAATCCTTGTTGTGTTACGCTTTGCGGAGCAATACTCCTCCCCCGCTTTAGCACACGGAGGACCGAATGAGCGCCACGGAAAAAGTTAATATCCTCATGGTGGACGACCACCCTGACAAACTACTCACCTACGAGGTGATTCTCAGCGAGTTGGGCGAGAATTTGATTAAGGCTAATTCCGGCCGCGAAGCCCTCGAACAACTCCTGAAGAACGACATCGCGGTGGTGTTGTTGGATGTCAGCATGCCCATACAGGATGGTTTCGAATTGGCGAACACGATTCGCCAGCACCCCCGCTTTGAGAAAATCGCGATCATCTTCATCTCTGCCGTACACGTGAGCGACATGGACCGACTCGCCGGGTTTGAACAGGGAGCGGTGGATTATATTTCCGTTCCCGTTGTGCCGCGACTCTTACGCGCCAGAGTCAGGGTGTTCGTGGAGTTATATCGAAAGACGCGAGAACTGGAGAGGCTGAACGGCGAGTTGCGCAGGATTTCGAGCCATTTAATAAGGATGCAAGATGAAGAGCATCGGCGCATTGCACGAGAGTTGCACGATGGTTTGGGGCAGGAACTTGCCGTACTCAAGATGACCGTAACCCAGATTCCTCAGTACAACTCGATTGGCGCGAAAGATCGGGCGGCGAATGAGGCAAATGAAATCGTGACTCGCGCAATCCAGCAAGTGCGCAGCATGTCCCATCTCTTGCATCCACCATTGCTCGACGAAATTGGGCTGCTGTCAGCAGTTCGGTGGTACTTGGATGGATTGACGAAGCGCAGCGGCATTGTGACATCGCTCGACGTACAGCCTGCTGATTTCCCACGGCTCACACCCGATCTCGAGACTGCAATCTTCCGCGCTATTCAGGAAGCCCTCACCAATGTCTTCCGGCATTCGGGAGCGCGTAAGACTTGGGTTACGCTGAGTCAGCAAGAAAATCAGGTGGTGGTGACGGTCGGTGACGATGGCAAAGGAGTCGGTCCGGAGATTGCGGAGATGCGAGCCGGAAGTTTGGGCGTTGGTCTGGCAGGAATGAGGCAACGCGCCAAAGAGTTTGGCGGGAAATTGCGACTGACCAATACGAATCCCGGTACGCTCGTTGAAATTGCCATTCCTGCCCAGTGCTTGGTTCGACAGGAAGCGCATGCCACAACATGTGCTCAGTCGGATTGACTCAGTCTGCGGCCATGTCATCTTTGCGAAGGAATTCCCGCTCCATTTCTCGCGCCACTTCTCGCCTACCCGATTGCGCTTTGGGCAACCTAGAGTTCTAAGGTTCTTTTCACCCCAACGCGAAAGGGACGAACACCACGCGCCGCCGTTCGTCCCTTGTCCATCTTTTTCGTGTATCTCGATTCGCAGGTGTACTATTGCCCTGTCCGCTTGTGAGGGCTGTATGCTCCATAAGGGTCAAGAAAGTTCGTCCCGCAGATTGACATGGGTTGACCGACTGACTTTCAAGGGTTGGGGTTGCTCTGAGTGCGATTGGAGGTTCTACCCTTCCGGTCCGCCCATGGGTGAATCTCTAGAAGAAATGAAGCGTAATTTTGAGATGCAACTCTCCGAAGAGTTTGCGTCCCATGGTTGCGCCAAGCACCCTCGGGCTAAAGGGCCGAGGTTTTCCTCGTAGCCACCAACGCATATTTCAGACACTACCGTCTTTTGCGATCAATCTGCGGTCGCGGTGAGCATTAGTACGCGGCTCGCCAGTGCTGAGTTCACACTTCTCGCCCGGAGCGGCACCACAAGTTGGACATTCGACGGCGAGTACTTGTTTGGGATCGAGTTCTTTTGGCATGACTCGGAAATAATGCCCAAACCACGTGCGCCTGAATGTTCAACTTTGAACACTTTGGCGGTTTTGTTTAGGTTTTGGACAGTCACCGATTGGGACGTTCGGCATAGATAGAAATTAACGGTTCTTGGCTTTGCCCTTGCGCTTGCGGGTGCGCTTGGGTAGCAGGATACGCTTAATAGACAGCGGCATTTTACAGCCATTGACTTCGCGGTAGATGCGTTCGATGGTCGTTTCTTTGCGTGGCCTCATGTGCACATCCAGTGCCGAAAATGCTACACCCGAGATGACGAGCCCACGAAACTTGACAATTCAGCGGGCGCGAACCGCTTGCCGCACGCTGGACACTCTATGCTGCCGTGTGAACCTCAGAGGTTCGAGTGGGCCGTTTCCCGTCATCTTTCAGGACCCGGTAAAGCTCTTGCATCAGGTAGGTGAGCCTCTCCGGATCTTCTTCTTGAATGACCGCTTGAGCGAAATACTGCCATGTCTTCCGAGGGTCGCGGGTCAAATTACCCTACCAGTCCGGACTGAAACGAAAGGACGAGAAAAGGCGGTCGTGAGGGTGCGAAATGTCGGCTCCCAACCGACGCTAACCCATGACCGCCCACGAAGCGTGCGTTATGAAAATAGCGCACTTGCCGGGTGCGGGCAATACAGTGTGTTCTGTACCGAACAGTTCCACAGTCCCGAGACAAACTTGCAAGCCCCAGCAGATCGGATGGTCCCTTTAGCAGCCGTTCGCAAGCGTTTCTCGTCCCACCTA
This sequence comes from Acidobacteriota bacterium, assembly GCA_013288805.1. Lineage (GTDB taxonomy): Bacteria > Acidobacteriota > Terriglobia > Terriglobales > Acidobacteriaceae > JABDBE01. Next base: position 2,115 of record JABDBE010000014.1, on the reverse strand, counting down.
TTTCGCTACTGCGATCCGCCCACCGTAAGCGAAGTGCTCGGCTTTCGCACCAAGGCACAGCTACCAGTGCCGCTGTAAGACCCTGTGAAGTTAGAGCCTCCGCCTCCAGTACCACCCCCGATTACATAGGCTTTGAAGTCTTCCGGTGTACCGGCATGATCCGAGTTCTTGTACTTGCTGGCTTTGTTATCGTCCACTGGCTTGACGCCCAGATCGTTGTACTTCCGGCTGAAATCGGTGTAGACAGCGGCGGCCCATTGCCAGTTGACCGTCAGACCGGAGGTGTCGCTGGAGAAGGTGGCCTGCCAGATCACGTCCTTTATACCCCCCGGAAGACCGCCAGCAGGCACAGCGAAAGTAAGACCCGCTAACAAGTCGTTGCCAGCGAGCCCAGACGAAGGCAGTTCGGTCTTCCAGCCTAACGGGCTGCCGATTTCGTGGGACAGCCTAGTAAACTCTGTCGTGGCGAGAGTGATCGAACTCGAAAACGTGATCTGGGAATCCGGCACGGTCAGTTGATAGATATGACCGTTTGCGGTGAAGGTGATTCCCGCGTGCGTGGCAAAGATCGTTGCGGGTGCGCTGCCTAGTCCGTTCACCTTGAGCACTGCGTTGAACCAGACATAATCGCCAGCGGGAATAGCCGTGCCGTTGAAGTTTGATTCAATCGCACTGCTGCATTTAAAGGGGTGAGCGAAGGTCGATGTAGCTGCAAGCAGCAAGACACAAATGGTTAATGCTCTCAGTTGTTCACGAATTCTCATACTATGTGTCCTTTCAAAAACCGTTCGCACTGTAGGAGAGAGACCTAGCAGTGTGCACTGCGGAGGGGAGGAAACACGGCGTCCTGAGACTCGTCAGTTTCAGGACGCCTCCGAATTGGTAGCCCTCCCCCGAGAGCCACCAAAGACGCCCAAATGATGGGCAGAAACCCAGTTCTGATCAATACGGTACGACCTGTAGGAACGCTTTAAAAAACACTCATCGGCGGGATTGCTAGCGGGTTGGTACTCCGAAGTCAGCGGGGACCGGGCTGGCGAAGGATGAGGGTGTTCAAGTTTCCAAGGTGCGTGACTGGCATTTCAAACACATCCCACAAGCACCCACCGCGCCTTTGCTGCATTCCGGGCGATTTTCTTCCGTCGTCTGGCCGAGACTGTTTTCATTCTCACTTTCACCGACTTGCGACCCATCGCAGCAAAGTATTCCGACAGCTTCTGTCGATCATCTTCTTAACGTATCCTAAGCCGCTGAGCATTTCAACGCAGCACTGGCTGTGCAGATATTAACGAGAGTGATCCCAATCGTTAAATTATCGTTCCTTGGACTTCTCTCTAAAACCTCCGTGGCGCCACTTTGCGTGACTTTAGCGAGGACTTCCGGACCGGATTGGGGGTTTCCCCATCCACACAAACACCCGTTTCCAGCGTTCAGGCATTTCGGGTCCAACTTCGTAGCGCAAACGCCCCAACAACTCCGAAGCCTCAACCCCATTATCGCTACACCAACGATCACTAACTTGAAGGTAGCGCAGATCACGATCGAGCATCGCGACTGCTGCTGGCACACTCTTCACAAAAACTCTCAGCAATTCCTCCCGCGATTGCAGCAAAGCCGTCTTTTCCTCTAAGGCGTGATTCATCTGGCGCATTGATTCTTCTGCTAGTTTGTGCTCCGTGATGTCGCGGGCGATTCCAGAAATGCCCACGGTTCCGCCACTCGAATCCTTGATTGCCGAAATACTCAGGGACACATTGATTCTTTTTCCGGTTTTGGTGACGCGAGTGGTTTCGAAGTGATCGATTCGACCTCCCGCCCTCAAAATTTCGAGAATCTTGGTTTCCTCGTCCGATAGCTCAGGGGGAAGAAGAATACCAATTGGCTTTCCAACCGCTTCCGCCTCCGCATACCCGTATATCCGCTCGGCACCTGCGTTCCAACTTACGATAATTCCATCCAGAGTTCCTGAAACAATTGCATCTTCAGACGATTCCACAATCGCGGCAAGTCGGAATCGAGCCTCTTCCGCAGTCTTCTTATCCGTAATGTCCTCGACCGTCGCAAGCACGAGTGGAGATGGACGGCTATTCAACAACGAAATACTGAGGCTTCCCC
>JABDBE010000013.1 GCA_013288805.1 Acidobacteriota bacterium | reverse complement strand
CCGACCCGACTCCGTTCAGCTTCCGTACCAAACGCGTAGCCCATCACGATTCGCAAGTGCCATGCTACATTGCATGGACCACCCCCGAAACCCAACGCATCATCCGCGAGAACGTCCATCGCTCGCCCATGTATAGCGGCCAGATTCAATCCATCGGCCCACGATATTGTCCATCCATCGAAGACAAAATCGTAAAGTTTCCCGACAAGACCACGCATCAACTCTTCCTCGAACCCGAAGGACTGAACACCCACGAAATTTACGTGAACGGCATGAGCACTTCGCTGCCGGTCGAGGTTCAGTTGGCAATCCTGAAGTCGATCCCCGGCCTTGAGACCGCGGAAATGTTGCGGCCCGGCTACGCCATCGAATACGACTCGATTGATCCGACTGAACTCGAGCGCACGCTCGAGACCAAGCAGATCGCCGGGCTATTTCTCGCCGGCCAAATCAACGGAACCAGCGGATACGAAGAAGCCGCCTGCCAGGGCCTGATGGCGGGGATCAACGCCGCATTGAAAGTAAAGAGTGAGCCACCCTTAATCCTCGATCGCACCGAAGCCTACACCGCGATTCTCATCGACGACCTGATTTCCAAGGGCACCAACGAACCCTATCGCATGTTCACCTCGCGCGCCGAGTTCCGACTCCATCTGCGCATCGACAACGCCGACCGCCGGCTGACCCCACACGGCCGCAGAATTGGATTGATCCCCGACGCAGCCTGGGCCGACTACCTGGCCAAGCAGCAACGCCTGCAAGCAATGAAACAATTGCTGGAGCAAACCAGACTCACCAGCGCGTTACAGGAAAAGATCTCCCTTACAGAAATCTGTCATCCCGAGAGGAGTGAGGCGCAGCCGAACGAAGTCGAGGGACCGAGTGTTTCTCCGGTGCAGGCGAATCATCTTTCTGCCGCCACAGGTCAGACCCTCGCCCAACTGCTAAAGCGCCCCGAGATCGTAATCGAGACCCTGGTTCCACTGCTACGCGAACTTGAACCGGCATTCTTTGAAAGAGAGCAAATCCGTGTCGATCCGCGCGAACCTGTGGCCGCTCTTTCTTCCGAAGTGCGAAACGAACTCAAGTCAGTCGAAACCGAAATAAAATACGAAGGCTACCTGCTACAGCAACAGCGCGCCATCGACCGCCTGAAAAAGGCCGAGCAGCGCGCGATCCCTGACTGGTTCGATTACAACTCGGTCAGCGGCCTCTCCAAGGAAATGCAGGAGACCCTGCTAAAGATAAAACCACGCACCCTGGCCCACGCTTCCCGCATCCCCGGAGTCACCCCAGCCGCAGTGTCGTTAGTGCATGTCTACATCGAAATTCAAGCCAAGCGCCGCCAACAAGCTGCCGTCCTCTAGTTCACCCCGGGACATCCCGGCGTAGAAGTCCGAAAACGACCAGTCTTATTGCCTCCGATGATCTATCCTGTTCGCGAGTCCAAAGCAATGAACCGGTGCTACACCCAAATCGAAAGCCCGCTAGGGCCGTTGCTGTTGGCCGCTGACGAAGCTGGCCTGCGCGAAATCCTTTTCGTGAATGGACGCCACCTGGCCCAGCCGGAATCTTCCTGGATAGAAAACCGCGCCCCGCTGACCGAAACCATCCGTCAGCTCGAAGCTTATTTCGCCGGTGACCTCGAAAACTTCAATTTGCAACTGGCACCAGAGGGCACACCATTCCAGCTCGAAGTCTGGCAGCGCCTTTGCGACATTCCTTACGGCGAGACGATTTCTTACGGCGAACTGGCGGGCCGAATCGGAAATCCCAAAGCCTCCCGCGCCGTAGGCCTTGCCAACGGCTCCAACCCTATCCCCATCGTGATCCCCTGCCACCGCGTCATCGGCAGCAACGGCAAGCTCACCGGATACGGTGGCGGCCTTCCCATCAAAGAAAAGTTGCTCGCGCTGGAGAAACGTCAGTTGCGTCTGCTTTGATCCCGCCCTCCTCGCACGGCGGAATCGCTGCCCGGACCCGCGGGACGGCCCAGTTAGGTTAAAATACGAACTGCTTTCACACTTCGCGAGGATCCCGGCTTAATGCGGTACGTCCTGATTTTATTGACACTTCTTGGCTTCATTGCATCCGGTCTGGCTCTGCGTGAACACTATCGGACAGACTCGTCTCCCTGCAGCATCAATGAACACTGGGACTGCGGCATCGTCAACCACAGCCCGTTCGCGGTCCTGGCAGGAGTTCCCGTTGCGGTCATTGGGATGGCAGGTTATGTGATTCTGGCCGCGCTTGCGCTTAAGCGCGCTTACGGCTTATTTCTTGCCGCAGCCTTGGTGGGCCTGTCGTTTTCGCTTTACCTGGCACACGTGGAAGCTCACATCCTCGGCGTGTGGTGCATCTATTGTGTTGCCTCACTCGTGGTGATTTCTTTGCTAACTTTGTTGGGCATTGGAACCGTTGTGCTTTCGCGTACGCGCACTGCGGATACGGTACATTAAATTAAGATCAGAGACTCATCCTATCTATGAAAAGCACCTTGGGTATATTTGCTCTGTCGGTCGTAATGTTCGCTTCGATGGCCTTCGCGCAAGAATCCATCAACCCGGCCCTGCGTCCACCGAAAGGTTCGCAGATCGCCATCGTGGTCTTTGAGGATCTGCAATGTCCGCAATGCCGGCGTCTGGCTCCTCTGGTTGCGCAAGCAGGCAAAACGTATAAGATTCCTGTCGTCCGCCACGACTTTCCCCTGCCCATGCATAACTGGTCCTTTCAGGCAGCCGTCATTGCGCACTATTTCGACAGCCGCTCCCCGCAGCTTGGGATAGATTTTCGCGATTACATCTTCGAACACCAGCCTGAAATCTTTCCCACCAACCTGCGCCAGTTCGCAGAGAAGTTCGCCGCCGATCACAAAGTGGATTTGCCTTTTGTGGTCGACCCCCAGGGAAAGTTTGCCGCTGAAGTGAATGCGGAACGCGAGTTGGGCAAAGCACTCCAACTCGAGCACACGCCGACCATTTACGTCGTGAATAGCAAATCCAAGAGCCATCCCTTTATTGAAGTGAAAGAGCCGAGCGACCAACTGTTTCAGACCATCGATGCCGTGAAGGCCGAGTAATAGACTTACTGCACCGTCATCCGCGAGAAGGAGATATTTGTATGGCGCTAAGCTTTGCCAAAGATATTCGCCCGCTTTTTCGCGACACTCCCGATGTGGATACGATGAAGGATTTTGGCCTCGATCTTTCGTCGTTCGCCGACGTTAAGGCCAAGGCGAAAGAGATTTATGCCAAGCTCCTCGACGGGAGCATGCCCTGCGACGAACCCTGGCCGAAGGATCAGACTGCCCGCTTCAAGCAGTGGATGGACGAAGGCACGGCACCTTAGCCTTACCCTCGTTCAAACGCGTGTTTCTTCTCCAACTCCTCGAGCGCTGCCCGCATATCGGCTTCAAACTTCGACGCCTGTTCCATCAACGAAGGATTCGCTGTTGCCCATTCCCCATCCAGCGTGATCAGACCCTTAGCCTCGACCTTTTGGGCGATCTCTAGCAGATGCTCCGGCGAAGTCTCGACGTACATGGCTTCTGCAGGATCCGCGATCCAAACCTTGCCACCCTCCAACCGCGTCTGCCAATACACCTTTCGCGCCACCAGCAACGCTATCTCCTCATTACTGGCTTTGCCGAATACCCATTTATTGTGTTTGAAATCGTAATGGCGACTGGAAAACTGCACTGGCACGAGCTTGCCTGACTTCACAAACTCCAGTTGCCGCCGGTCGACTTCTTTGCGCAATGCGTCGATGAGGGGATTCTCCACGTCCTTCGGTTCGAGCGAGGGCAGGACCTCGCGCACGGTCGCCGAAAGATTTACCGCCACCGGTGCGTGCAATCCTGCAGAGTTCTCTAGCCGGATGTCGCCATGCAGGAAGAAAAAATCCGCTCCCGAAGTAGATTTGCGAAAAGGCCATTGCAGATGAAATGAAAGTGGCAACCCAGTCAGGGTCACGTAGATCTTTTTCTGTTCGTTTCCATTACCTGCTGCGCTCATTCTCATCCGTCGAAACAAGAGTCCGCTTCGTCGATATTCTACTCCGAGCAGGCTCTGCCACTGCAAAGAGGAAACAAATCTGGCCTTTCATCCCACTCTTACTTTCTTGATTCTTATCCGACGAGATTCCCGTGAACGACAAAAAGGCGGCCCGAAGGCCGCCTCACCGAGAACTGACAACTAAGAACTGAGAACTGAAGATAACTACCGTCCCGCCGCCGCGCCTTTGGCCAGTCCATTCGAAGCGAGCTCGCCAATCGCCATTAACGAAGCGATTTTCGCCACAACATCAGCCATGCTTCTTCCGGTATCGGTGTTTGCATCCACTGCGGGATGCCCTTCCCCGTCGGTGTGCATGACTAGAACACGCGTGGCCGACTGCGTTTTCTTGATCACGTAAGGCAGATGGTGCCGATCATTCCTGGTCAAAGTCGGACCAAGAATTACCAGATCAAACGTCCCCCGGCGCACTGCCTCGTCGATCCCTTTGCGACCCACCGCGGTCTCGACCTGATGGCCCGCCTTTTGAATAGAAACTGCTTGTGAGGCAACCACTTCCGCGTCGCCCTCACCGTAGAGAATCTTGAGCTGAAATGACGACTTCTCACTCTTTGCCATAATGTGATTAGAGCCAGCCTTTCTTGCCGCTGAACTCTCACGGTAGCAACGGACTCAAGATAAGAGAACGTCACCGAAGACCAATCCCAGACAGGAAATATCGCGACCCGGATCTGACCCACCGTGTCTTAGTTCGCGACGCGGTTCGCCACGCGCAATCCCACGTCCTTTAAGGAGCCAATGCCTGCGCGGATTTTCCCTGCAATTGCACTTCTACCGAAGTACAATGAACCCGCATTGCTTGATTTCAAAAAAGTCTAGTCCGCGGAGGAGCACTTCATGCGTGTGCTAGCCGTCTGCCTCGTCTTGTTTGCGCAATCTCTTCTGGCCGCAGCCGCTCAGCAGAAAGATCCGACCGACCAAACCGCAACCGCTAGTTGCGATTTTGCCGACGGCCTGGAGGTCAGCGTGGAATACAACAATTCCGCGATGGGCGACAAAGACCAGCCTCGCAACGGCAAAGTCTGGCTGCCGGCCGGATCTCCACTGACTCTTTTCACCCAGGTTCCGCTCATTCTGAATCATGTGGAACTTGCCGTAGGCGCCTACAGCGTTTACGTGATTCCAAATAAGAAGGAGTGGACGCTGATCGTCAGCAAGAATGTCACCAGCCCCAAAACCTACGATGAGAAACAGGACCTGGTGCGCGCTCCCATGGAAATCGGTGGAGTTGACTCGCCGCCCAAAAAGCTGCAAGTTTCTTTCGCCCACACCGCACCGAAGGTATGCAGCATCCGCTTGTACTACGAAAAGACAGGAGCCTTCGCGGAGTTCAACGAGAAATAGAATTTAACCCGTGAGGCGCTGGAGGAAAGCCGACGGAGCACGCCGTGAGATAGAGTGGGGAAATCGATGAGCCCCAGTGAGGCGAAAGACACAACGCTACGTTCCCACCCGCGCTAACACTTCCCGCACCACACCCGCATCCGTTACCTGATAACGATCCTCCGCCGGATACAAAGCCCCGCCGAACGTAATCCCCGGCCGCGCCTGCGTCGAGCTATCGGACGCCGTCCTCCACGCCGTCAAATGAATCTGCCGGCACCCGGTCCGCTCAACCACCTCTTTCACGTTCCAAACCTGAATCCCACCGCCCGGCAGAATCTCAATCCGATCGCCCGCCCGCTCAATCAGCTTCTTGATCAACTCCGCTCCCTCGGGCACGCTGTCTTTTTGTCCGCTGGTAAGAACCCGCGTAATTCCCAAATCCACCAGTTGCTCCAGCGCCTCAAACGGATCAGGAGTGACATCGAACGCCCGATGAAACACAGCCTGCCGCGTCCCGATCAACTGCCGAATCCGCCTGGATCGCGCAACATCAACTCGTCCATCCGACTGCAAAATGCCAAACACCACACCCTCCGCCCCGTTCTCAACCGCACCTTCCGCGTCGCGTTCCATAGTAGCCATCTCTGCTTGCGAGTACGCAAACCCTCCGCCGCGCGGACGAACCATCACCATGATCGGAATCTTTACGCGTCGCTTCGCCTCCAGTATTGTCCCCAGTGAAGGCGTCAACCCGCCAAGAAAAAGCGCGGAGCAAAGTTCGACCCGTTCTGCCCCACCCTTTTCCGCTTCAACCGCGTCGTCAATCCCTCCACAACAGATCTCCAACAGAACATGTCCCATGCGGTTCCCTCGTCGCTCGGAATATCGGCACAACGATGCAAATCATGCAGCCCCAATCTGCAACTTCTGGCACAATCATCGCATGCGCGCTCTTTTGTTTCTTCTTCTCACCACCGCTCTCGCCGCCCAAACCATCCAGAAATCCAACACCACCGAAAACCTGCGCGGCATCAGCGTGCTCGCGAACGGAGTCGCGTGGGCCAGCGGCACTCACGGAACTTATCTCCGCACCACCGACGGCGGAAATTCCTGGCAAGCCGCCCAAGTCCCCGGCGCCGACGCTCTCGACTTCCGCGACGTGGAAGCCTTCAGCGCCGATCTCGCTTACCTGCTCAGCGCCGGACCCGGCGAGCAGTCACGCATTTACAAAACCATCGACGCGGGTAAAACCTGGGCGCTGCAATTCACCAACAAGAATCCCAAAGGCTTTTTCGATTGCATGGCTTTCTGGGATTCTGCTCACGGCATCGCCGTCGGCGACCCAGTCACCGACAATTCGGGCACGCTGAGATTTGAATTAATTTCGACCGAAGATGGCGGCAAGACTTGGAATCCCCTTCCACCCGACTCCATCCCGCCAGCGATCGAGGGCGAAGGCGCATTCGCCGCCAGCGGAACCTGCATCACCATCCAAGGGACAGCCAACGTGTGGTTTGCCACCGGCGGTAAGGCCGCGCGCGTTTTCCACTCAACGAACGCCGGCAAAACCTGGACCATCGCCGAAACTCCAATCATCCACGGCCAGGACTCCACCGGCATTTTCTCCATCGCCTTTCGCGACGCGACCCACGGAGTCATCGCTGGCGGAGATTACAAACATCCCGACCAGGACGGCCCCAACCTCGCCTTCACCAACGACGGCGGCCTCACCTGGACTCTTTCCCCATTTTCACCGCAAAGGTACTTTTCCGCCGTAGCTTTTGCCCAGCCCCACTCGGACAGCGGAGCCATCGTAATTGTGGGATCCTCCGGATCCGCCTACGAAGATGACCCCGCGAAAATGTCGGGACAGAAAACGCCATCCCAGAAAACATCAGAGAAAACCTGGGACTGGAGTCTGAACGCAGTAAGCGTCAGCTCAAGCGAAATCATAGCCGTAGGCCCCAAAGGCCTCATCGTCAGTATTCCGCCCGCCCGCTAACCCGCCAGACATACTCTGCCAGACATACTCTTCGCTTTATTGGTTTTGTCCATCCCAGATGACAATTCCCTGACAATCACCAATCAACGAGACAAAAAGATGACGATGATTTGACTCGCCGCTGACCGCCGCATGACAACGTAACTTCTCGCCCACCCTAATCTCACCATACGACGCAAGAGATTTCGTAAATCGGCTTAGCCGATCGAGGAAAAATTCATGAAGACCATCTCGTTATTTGCATTGGCCCTGACTCTCGGCATGGGAACAGCCTCCATGCTGAACACCGATAACCACAATTCAAATCAGGCAGTTCAGAACGCAGACGCTGCATTTCGCGACGGATTGTATCTGGGTAAACTCGCCGCCGAAGCTGGCACCGAACCCCATGTCGCCCGCGGCCGTTGGGCAACACTCGGAGATCGCGCGTTGTTCTCAGCCGGCTATCAAGAAGGATATCGCGGGTCTCTCGCCAGCCGTCGAACTCCGACCACGCCCCAGGCCGAATAACCGAGCGCGCCAGGTGCGCTCACAACAACTTTCGAGGCATAAGCCTCTTCGAGGTGCAGTATGAAATACAAAACTTTGCTCGCCGCAATCGCGCTCGTCCTGACTATTTCTATTTCCAGCCGGCAGATCGTGAAGGCAGCGCCAGCTACGACCAGCCCCAGCATTCGAGGCAAGGTCAAATTCGAAGGAACCGTGCCCAAGGCCAAGTCAATCAGCATGGCCGCCGACCCAAGCTGCGCCAAGCAGCATCCTGGACTCATTTCCACCCCAGAAGTCGTCACCGATTCCAAAGGTGACTTGCAAGACGTGCTCGTGTTCATTTCCGACGGCTTGGGCGATCGCACCTTCGATCCACCCGCCCAACCTGTGGTCATCACGCAAAAAGGCTGTCTTTATCAGCCTCACGTCCTGGCGGTACAGGCCAACCAGCCCATCGAGGTGGTGAATGAAGATCAGACTATGCACAACATTCATCCCACCCCAACCAACAATCGGGAGTGGAACAAAGCTGAGCTTCCGGGAGCCAAGCAGGAAGAGGCGTTCGCGCGAGAAGAAATCGCAATCCCGGTCCGATGCAACATCCATCCCTGGATGCGAGGCTACATCGCGGTTCTGAAAAATCCCTATTTCGCCGTGACCAAGCCGGACGGCACTTTTGATCTGCCCAATCTGCCGCCCGGAACCTACACCATCAAAGCATGGCACGAGAAACTGGGCACGTCCACGCAGACCATCATCGTCGACGCAAACCAGACCAAGGAAATCAGCTTCGTCTTCAAAGCCATGTAAATCGAAATGCGAGGCCGCCCGCGTAAACGGTGTCGAAAAAAAGCGACGATCGACGCGGGTGGCCGCGCCGGCTCGAGCGTGCTGTCGCGAGTAGAAAACGAGACCGTTATTCAGTTGGGCAGAACCGAAAATCAAACGTAACCACGACCGTCCCGGTTTTCTCATCGGGGTTCAGGTGTATGCGTGATTCGGGGGATGTATCGGCTGGCATCAGCGAGATATGATCCCGGACGAACATACTCGCGAGTCTCCTGTTGTATATGTCCCCCGGCTTAACCAGCAGGTCCTTTTGCGTATCGCGCGAGACATTCTCGTCAAGGCCCAGCACATTAACACTCCGTACGAGAAATTGCTTGCCTTCGTCAATGTCGATATCGAGGCCGATCAGCATGCGTGCCTCATCGAGGTGGGTGTTCGGAATGGACGTAAGGTTGATGTAGCCCATGTCCCCATAGGCGTTTCTGAGAGTTTCCAAACCCTTTGCAATCTGTTCCCGGCTGAAAACATCGCCATCCTTGATCGGAAAAAGACTGCGCAAGGCATGCGCGTTGCTTATTGCTCGATTGTTCTTGAACGTGATTTTCTCCAACCGGTACTGTGGCCCCTCAACCACTTGGACGGCCACTGCGATCCGATTTGTGCCGGGGCCGCTGGTCAGCGTCTTGGCGTCCTCTTGAACTTCGACCTTGAAGTATCCGCGATTCTGCCACGCCGCTCTCACTCTCTCGGCCACTTCGGACGCCACGCCTTCAGGGGAACCACTGTACTCCCGTCGCTTGAGTGACGCCGCGATCCGCTCCTGTTCCGAGATTGCCATATGAAGATCACCCTCCAAGAGCAGTTCGGCTACAGTTACTTGGGAACTGGAAGATTGCTCGCCAACGGATGACGAGGATGGTCGACAAACTCCAGCGTTCTGAGTTTTGGCAAGGGCGGCCTGAGCAAGCTGCGCACTCATCAGCGAATTGCAACCCAAGAAGTAAGCTGCGTACAGTAGAACCAGCTTTCCCATGCTCATGCGCGGCATTATAAGCCTGTTTTCTGAGAGGACACCGGCGCGTCCTTCTGCGCCCGCCCTGATCAATAAGTCGCAGAGAAGCCGTTCAGCACCCCATTATCGTCCGTGTAAGCTCCCACGATCACATTGTGGTCATTGATCCCGTAGCCGAAAGTCCGATCGCCTTTGGGCACATGAAACTTGTAGACCTTGCCCGCGTGCCGCAGCGCCCCACCGTAAGTATCGCCGGTGCCCTCCCAGGAATAAACAATGTCTCCAACATTGTTGATCGCGGCAGCGTCCGAGTTTGGCTCGCCCGGCACATTAATCTTTGTGTACTTCTTGCCGTTATAGAGCGACGATTCCGAATCAAAGCTCCCATCCAGCCAGACCTCGGTCATCGTTCCTGCATTGTTGATACCTCCGCCCAGCGTGCCCTGAGATCCCGGCACATTCAGCGTGGCGTATTTCCCGCCCTTCAATAGGAATCCGTGCGAACCCTTCGAGTCCGCAAAATTTCCATTGATGGCGCCGCTATCGTTGATCCCGAGCGCCTGCGACCCAGTCGCTCCCGCCGGGCCAATGTTGGTGAACTTTCCCTTCTGATACAGGAAAGCCTTCGCGGTGTGGCTGGAAGTCGCGTAATAGCCCACGATCGCGCCACTTTTGTTGATCCCGAAACAATAGGTGTCCGTTCCCTTCGGATCATCAATCTTTGTCAGCTTCCCGCCCGAGAGCTCGAACCCATGCCGCACCCCGCCGCTGTCGACGTATGATCCGACCATGGTCCCGGCATTGTTGATTCCATAAATACCCGTGCTTTGCGCCCCCGCAACATTGATGGTCTTGAATTTGAAAGTTAACCCCGGCGTCTGAGCAGCCGCATTCGCGAATAGCAGCGCCAGACCCAACCAGATCAGGCTTGAGCGTCTCATGGATTTCTCCTCAGAAAAGAATTGTGCCCTGGGAACGGCCGAGCAAGAAATTTCAGCGTACCAAGCTATCCGTGATCCCAAGCCCTGTCAATGGAGCTAAGCTTCCCTAATCGGCTTTGTCATTAATCGGCCTTTGTCATTGGTTGTTAAATTTGTCATTCCGATAAATTGTCATTCATTTTAAGTTTGTCATTCCGAGACGGCGAAGCCGTCGAGGAATCTGCTTCCCGCCCTTTCGCGAAACTTCAACCCCGCCCGTACTCCGTAATCTCCCCGTCCACCGCCACGGCGACATACTTGTGCGTAGCCAAATCTCGAAACTGGACCACCTGATGTTTTTCGCGCGCCAGTTTTCCCCACCGGCTCGGCTTCTCACGATTCTGCTCGATCACCTCAAACACGCGCCCGCCCAACTTAAACTCCACCATCCGCAACCGCCCACTCCCCACCCGCTTGACCCGCAACTTCTGCCCATCGTCAAGCACGACTTCATCGCCAGTCATAAGCTGCAACGCCACCGATTGCAGCACCTTCTGTTCCTCTGCTGTGAACATGTCCGTCTAAACCGAACAAAAATCCCACTTTCCCTAAGAACATGTGCGACGGTCGCCTTCGGTCGCGCCCGAATCCGGTCAGTCGTCCCACAGTTTACTCTTCAGATTCGCAACTCCTTCCGAATTTTTCAGAGCCTCATCAACAACCCAACTGAGAACCGAGAACCAGGAACTGACAACTGAAAGAAAAACTCCACTTTCTATCGGCTACGCCAGAGATCGCGCCCAAGAAAGTCGTAAATATCGCTCCGGAGACGGCCCGCCATCCCACAGTTTACTTCCGAGATTCGTGCCCAACCGAATTCAGCGGCAGACATCCCGCTCATAGCTGATCGTAAGCATCTCCCACATGAGACACAAAACCCCAGCCCAAGACATCAGATCGAGACCCAAATCCGCCAAACGTCCCACGTATTTAATACTCGAATTCGTGCCAATCTGAATTCTGCAATTGGCAATCTAAGGCGACAGCCGCGAAGCGGCGGAAGAACGCAGCCCACGGCGCGAGCCGTGGGTAAAACATCGAGAAATGACCAGCCCTGAAAGGGCGAAAGAATGGTTGCAAAGCAAGCCCGCAAACTCTGCGATCACGCGTCGTAAGCCAGAAGCCTGAAGCCTAACGCCTAACGCCCACCCTTCAACATCCCCACCACGCGATCAAAATCCTCGAGCGTTGCATACTCAATCTCAATCTTTCCCTTGCCCTTGCGATCGCGAATGCGCACCCGCACTCCCAAGGTTCGTTCGAGCTCCGTCTGAACGTGCCGCACATTCGGATCGACCCAGCGCGCCGTTCCCGGCTGCTTCTGCTTTTGCAAAGGCACATTCGTGTTGAAGACCAGGTCTTCGAGTTGCTCGACCGACATATGTTTCCGCACCGCTTCATCGGCAATCTTCGGAATCAGGTTCGGATCGAGCAACGTCAACAGCACCCTCGCCTCGCTGAACCCCAGCCGCCCCTCCTGCAAGTATTGCGTCACCGAATCCGGCAGCCGCAACAGTCGCATGTAGTTTGAAACTGATTCGCGAGAAATTCCCACACGCTGCCCGATCTGCTCCTGCGTGAGTTTGAAATCCTGGCTCAACTTCGAAAATGCGGTCGCCTGCTCCATGCAATTCAGATCCTGCCGCTGCAGGTTCTCGACCACCGTCATCTCCGCCGCCTGCTGATCGGAGACTTTGCGCACAATCGCCGGAATCGTGCTCTTGCCAGCAATCTTCGAAGCCCGGCAACGCCGTTCCCCCAGAATCAGAACATAACGCCCCTCCGCGCCCGGCCGAACCGAGATCGGCTGGATAACCCCGTTCACCCGGATCGAGTCCGCCAACTCCTCCAGCGTGGTCGCGACAAAGTCTTCCGAGGCCGGTTCATCTTTGGCGAAATACCGTGTCTGATACGGGTTCTCATCAATCAGCTCAAGCGGGACCTCGACCACCGCTTGGCCCCGCGCAGCCTGCGCATGCACCTCAGGCAAAACTCCAGACTGTGGTAAGGGTGGCCCACCCGCTGGGCCAGACTCCACCACCCGCGGCCCAGAAGGCAGCAACGAATCCAACCCCCGCCCCAAAGCCCGTCGCTTCTCGATCCCTTTGTCGATCGTCTTGTCCGTACCCGCAGCCACAGTCGTGGTCATAAACCCTCCCCCGAAAAATTTGTCATCCTGAGCGCAGTAGCTGCTTCGCGAAGCGAATCAGCTACGGAGTCGAAGGACCTGCTGGCCGTTCGTACAACCAAGCTGTCGCAAGGAATTCGCACCAAAATCACGTGGGGATAGCCGACCCTACGCAACGTCGCGCAACTCAGCGGAAGAATCCAGCCCGCCATATGAACGCCAAGAAAAACACGACGCTCACAGTAGTACAGATGTTGAACAGCAATATTAGCCTGCCCTCGGGATAAGAGCGGTGATATTGCTTCTTAAGTTTCCCCATTTTCCCCAGATACCAGTCCGCATACTCGAACTGTTGAGCCTCTGGGACCTTAAGATTAACGTCTTCGACCATCCTGTACACCATCAGAACCGAAGCCAAAAGAGTACTGACCCAGCCTCCGAAGAGGCCAAGGAGCAAAGCTGACTTCCCAGTCATTAACACCCCCGTGAAGCGAGAAGAGAAGCGAGTCCAGGGCATGTTAGCAACGCCCACTTAGTTAAGCCTCGGCCAAACATATCGACGCTCATCGATCTAATATATTGATGGTCGTCAATTTATTCCGTTCCTTGATCCACCGCTTCCACCGCGGAGCATTCACCGCCTGCTTCTCCTCACCCGCGACAGGAATCTCAACCGGCGCAGGCATCTCCTGCGCGGGCAGGCTGTGCCCAATGATCTCCTTAGCCAGCTGAATGTAGCTCTCTGCACCACGCGATCGCACATCGTAAAGCAACACAGGCTTCCCGTGGCTCGGCGCTTCAGCCAGCCGTACGTTGCGCGGGATTGTGGTCTTGCACAGCTTCTCGCCAAAGTATCGGTCGAGCTCCGCTGTGACTTGTTGAGCCAGGTTGGTGCGATCGTCGAACATGGTCAGCACCACGCCCTCGATCGTGAGCTCGGGATTCAACGACGTCTTGATGCGCTCAATCGTATCGAGCAGCTCCGACACGCCTTCAAGAGCGAAGTACTCAGCCTGCATCGGAATCAGAATCGAGTCCGCAGCCACCAGCGCATTAAGCGTCAGCAGATCTAGCGCAGGAGGACAATCAAGCACGATGTACTTGAAGCGCTCGCGCAAAGGCGCGAGCGCATCCCGCAAACGAAACTCCCGACGCTCCGCGTCGATCAGTTCCAGGTTCGCGCCGATCATGTTCTTGTGCGCCGGGATGATCCAGAGCTGATCAAGCTCAGTCTTGTGCAGGGCCTGCTCGGCAGCGGCCTCGCCCATTAGCAAGTGATAGGTGCTGATTCGTTCAGGATTCTTGACCAAGCCCAGTCCGCTGGTGGCGTTCGATTGCGGATCGCAATCGACCAGCAGCGTGTCGACCTCTGCCGCAGCAATCGACGAGGCCAGATTGATTGCGGTCGTAGTCTTGCCTACGCCGCCCTTCTGGTTGGCAACCGCGATTACGCGTCCCATTTAGTTTTTGAAGAATCGGAGAGACCAATTCAGAATAGGCCGAACCGTTGTGCATTTGCAATGACAGATTTCGGTGCAGCGTAATCACTAAGACATATTGTTGCAGCCATAGCGACTTACGGATGTTTCTGGCCTGCCTTTTGCACAGAAATGTTCCACGTGGAACATTCGTTCGGGGAATGTCTCTTGAATGTTCCACGTGGAACACTTTGTCTGCTTGGGCGTGGGAGCATCCTACATTGCGAGGTTTGCACATGCATTTTCGCACTGGGAATCACTTCAGCTTCAGAATTTAATGAGTTGGCTTGCAGAAAGGAATAATTTCCTAGGTTCCCATCCCACTTGTTACTTTCTTGGTGCACCCTGTGCTAAGGCTGTTGCCTGATCTGGTTCGCGTGGTTCATGTCTTCTCGGGAACGCCGATGACAAGAATGCGGCTTGCGGATAGGGGGATGGGTAACGGGGGCGACCATTTGAATCCCGGAGTGAGGTCGCTGAGTTGCGTCAGCTGAGCTTGGCTGATGAGAAGCGCGAGGCGCCCTGTGGGGGCAACCAGGCGGGCCGCGATGGGGAGGGCGCTCTCGAAGCGTTCGACTGCGCGGAGGGTTACTGCTTCGGCGGGTGCGTTGGAAAAATTCTCGGCGCGTCCGGAAAATACATTGATGTCCGTCAATGTAAGTTGCCGGGCAACCTCGCGCAGGAAGGTTGCTTTCTTCTGGTTGGACTCGATCAGCGTCAGCTCGATGTCGGGCGTCCAGATTTTTATCGGCAGGCCGGGGAAGCCGGCGCCTGAGCCGAGGTCGATTACGGAGCACGAGCGAGGACGCTCGCGCCCACGTTCAGGGAAGAGATGGCGGGCGGCGAAGAGGGATTCGCCGAAGTGGCGAGTTACGATTTCTTCCTCCGCACGGATGGCGGTGAGGTTGATACGGGCGTTCCAGCGAAGCAATATATCGATGTACGTCGATATGTTTTGCAGTTGGGTTTGGGTGAGGACAGCAGATTCCTCGCTTTGCTCGGAATGACAAGATGAGGGCTCGGAATGACAATCTTCAAGAGGATCGGGATTCGAGATCGCGAGGAAGGGTTGGAGCAGTTCGGCGATGCGAATTGTGTCCATCGGCTTTGAGATTGTAGACGGCAAGAAGGAAATCTCAAATCCTCCTCCATGAATGCACTTAATTCTGGGGTAACCTCCAGGCGCTATGGCTATCGGGCACAATTGGAGATGTCCTTCGGGTATCTGAGCGGGCTGGGATACGGCTGCTACACTCGCGAGTTATGGCAGTAATGAACGAAGAAACACCGGTCGTGGGCGCGGATAAAGTTCATGCGCTGGTGCAGTTGCTGCGCACCCGGTCTTATGAAGAGATCCGGCAGCGGATGTATGACAATCCGCCGGGAAGTCCGTGGTGGTCGGCTTGCAAGATAGAACTCGATATTCGCAATGGGGAGCAGATCGCGGCGGCACTTTCAGCGACCGCGCGCGTGCTGGAAAAATCGCGGGCGTCGACCCAGCACTTTGAGCAGTTAGCTGAGACTCTGCATGAGAGCACGAAAGAGGTGCTCGAGATGCTGGCTGGGACTAAAGAGGCGGGGCGGCGGTTGGAGATCGCGGTTTATGTGACCATCGGGATCACGCTGGTGCAATTGTTCAATTTGATTTTTGAAGTGTTTCGAAAACGGTGAGGGTGGTGGGTGAGTCATCGAGTCGGCCAATCTGGCGCATGCCAGAGGAGTGGAACTTTGCGGTTTAGCGATTGAGAAATTCGACCAGCTTAGGGATGACTTGATTCGGCGCTTCTTCCATGAGCCAGTGGCCGGAATTCCGAACGACCACGCCTTCGACATTCGTCGCAACGAGCCGGCCCTGTTGAATAAGAAAATCGCCAGAGGCTTTTTCACCCGTTAGAACAAGCATAGGCATGGCCAAGGGGGTCTGGGCAAACCTGGCGAAATCCTCGGCGTCCTTCTCAAATGTGTGAAAGTACTCGAAGCCAGAGCGCATCCCGCCGGGGCGGGCGTACTCTCTTGCGTAAAATCGACGGTCGCGTTCCGGAACGGAATGGGCGGGATTGGCAGCGAAATCGTTCCAAAAATGCTCGAAATAAATGCGCTCACGGCCGTGAACCAGAGCGAGCGGCGTCTTGCCGTAGAAATGGAAATGCCAAAGATCGCGCATCAGCCAAACATCGCGCCACTTACCCACGCCAGGCAGGAAGGCATCCATCAGCGCAATGCGATCGACCTCGTTCGGATATTGCGCCGCATAGGCGTAAGCGACCATCAGTCCGATATCGTGCCCGACAATTCCAATGTGCTCGAAACCGAGCTTGTGAACCAGCGAATGAATGTCCTGCGCCAGTTCGGCTTTGGTGTAACCCTCGGCGGGATGTGAGGATTGGCCAGCTCCTCGCAGATCCGGCGCGATTACAGTGTGGGTGCCAGCAAGCTCGGTAATCAAGGGGCGCCACATGTGGCTAGTTTCAGCGTAACCATGCAGGAGGACTACGAGGCTGCCTTTACCGGCGGCTAGATAGTGGAGGCGCACGCCGTTGACGTTTGCGAAATGCGATTGCGTTGGTTGCGCGGATTTGGGAGCGCGCGATTTCTTGCGGGTTGGCATGCGACATCTTATTCCACAAGCGCGGAATACCACAACGAGTTGGGAAGAGCGGACAGTTTTACGTGATCATCGCGATAGCGCTCAAACGCTGTTTGATCGCGTTCTTACTTGGAGAGGCTGGCCAGGGTGTTTCTGAACAGGGCTTCGAAGGATTCTTCTTTTCCATTCTTTGCTGCTTGCGCGAGAGCGCGTTCGGCGGCTGGGCGCTGGTAGCCTAAATTCGTCAGAGCTGAGAGGACGTCTTCTTCCATGGCGGTCATAGTTGGGGCGGCAGGGATTTCTGCGCCTGCGGGAGGGAGTTTGTCGCGGAGTTCGAGGACCATGCGCTCGGCGGTCTTTTTGCCGATGCCGGGAATGCGGGTTAGGCGGGCGATGTCGTTGTTCCGGATGGCTCCGACCATTTCGTCGGCGGGCATGCCGCTGAGGATGGTGATGGCGAGCTTTGGGCCGATTCCGCTTACTGTGATCAGCTTTTCGAAGAGTTGTTTTTCGGCGGGGCGGAGGAATCCGTAGAGCGCGATTTGATCTTCGCGGACGTGAGTGTGGATGTGCAGGGCGACCTCGCTGCCGAGGCTGGGCAGGTCGGAAAATGTTGGGATGGTGATGGTGACGTCGTAGCCTACGCCGGCGGTTTCGATTACGGCTTGGTTGGGATGCTTGGCTAGCAGTTTTCCGCGGAGATGGGCAATCATGTTGGGGACATTGTAGCTGGGATGGAGTTGTGGCGGGATAGATTGTAGGGAGCCTTCGGAAGTGGAGACACTACGCTTCAAAAAAAGACCGCGACAATTGAGACTGGCGAATGATGGACATCAAGGTGCCGGTTCGAAGTTCTGAATGATCCGGGACTGGAACGGTGATCGTCGAGTCTTGCGCTCGTTTTTGCATTACGACGTGACTGCCTCTTCGTCGCACTTCCGAAAACCCGTGGCGCGCAAGAATGGCACAAACTTCTCGACCCGACAAAACGCGTAACTTACCCAACCTCGACCTCAAGCCGGGTTACGAAAATCTCGGAGTGTTGGCGACGTTCGATCTCCGAGCGGTCGGCGGTTTCGAAAAACAACTCTACCGCTTCCTGCAGATTCTTGCGGGCAGACTCGATAGTATCGCCCTGGCTTGCAATATCAACTTCGGGGCACAGGCTTACGTAGCCGTCACCTTCGCGCTCGATAATGGCGGTGAGTTGTTGCGTGTGCTTCATCGAACCTCCGGTTAGTCTTTTACTCATTTTAGAACAGGGAGCTTTGCTTGCGGTTTGGGATGATTCCGAAATGCTCGTAGGCGAGCTGGGTGGCAACGCGTCCGCGGGGGGTGCGGTTGAGGAAGCCGATCTGGATCAGGAACGGTTCGTAGATTTCTTCGATGGCGTCGGGTTCTTCTGCTAGCGCGGCGGCGAGGGTGTTGAGGCCAACTGGGCCACCTTGATATTTCTCGATGATGATGAGAAGCAGTTTGCGATCGACTTCGTCGAAGCCGTAGCGATCGACTTCGAGCATTTGGAGCGCGGCTTGAGCCGTCGGCAAGTCGATCTTTCCCGCGCTTCGCACCTGGGCGTAGTCGCGGACGCGGCGCAGCAGACGATTGGCAATTCTTGGAGTCCCGCGGGAACGGCTGGCGATTTCGAGGGCTCCGGGTCTGTCGATTTCGACGCCTAGAATTTCGGCGGAGCGTTCGACGATGATGCGCAGATCTTCGTGGCTATAAAACTCCAGGCGAAGGACGATACCGAAGCGCGATCGCAGAGGCGAGGAAAGTAATCCCGCGCGCGTGGTTGCGCCGATGAAGGTGAAGGGCTGCACGTCCATAGTGTGGGTGCGGGCGGCGGGACCTTGTCCGATGATGATGTCGAGCTTGTAGTCTTCGAGCGCGGAGTAGAGGAGTTCCTCTAGAGTCGGTTGCAGGCGGTGGACTTCGTCGATGAAGAGAACTTGCTTGTTGCGAACGTTGGTGAGGATCGCGGTAAGGTCGCCCTTGATTTGGAGCGTCGGGCCGGAGGTCTGCTGAAAAGGCACGCCGAGTTCGTTGGCGATGATTGTGGCTAGAGTTGTTTTGCCGAGGCCTGGAGGGCCGTAGAGGAGAACGTGATCGAGAGCTTCGCCGCGCGAGCGGGTGGCTTCGATGGCTACGGCGAGATTCTCTTTGACTTTGGATTGTCCGATGAACTCGGCGAGGCGTTGCGGGCGCAGCTTCAGCTCGAAGGAAGAATCGTCTTCGACCGGGGCGGCGGAGACTATGCGCTCGCGGTCTTGCGGAATTTTGGGGACGTTCTTCAGCGTGGCCACTGGACGGATGTTACCAGTTCTCAGATGTTCGATGCCAGATTGTCACGCGCTAGGTTTGAATCTCGCGCAGTTGTTCGAGCCAGGCTTCGCCTTCGGGCCAGGGGCCGTGACCGGAGGCGGCGTTGATGTGGCCGGCATTGGCGATCTTGATGAGGCGGCTGCCCCAGGATCGTGCGAAGAACTCGGCCCGCTCTAACGTCACGTAGGGATCATCCGTGCTGGCTGCGACGACTGAACGAAAAGGCAACTTGCGCAATGGCATAAGATCGAATCCGGTGGATCCCGGAGGATACGTCGGCGCTTCGACATCGCTCGGGGCTACCAGGAAGGCCGCGGCGACTCGGCCTTTGCAATCGGCGTGCTTGGCGGCATAGTGAGCGATGGTCGCGCAGGCTAAGCTGTGTCCGGCCAGGACAAGTGGGCCCTCGCCGACGGTGAGTATGGATTGGTGAAGGGTTTGGATCCAGTCCGCGCAGCGAGGCGTTTCCCAATCTTCTTGCTGAACTCGGTGGTATTCGGGATGCTTGGTTTGCCACAAGCTCTGCCAGTGTTCCGGGCCGGAATTGGAAAGGCCGGGAACGAGAAGAACTGAGGCAAGTGGCGTCATGGAATTACTCCGCGACTTAAGTGTTCGCTTGAATGTGGGGAGCACATTGTTGGGTAGCTATCAAATAAATTATTTACAATCTGTTTTTTACGTCTCGCATGGTAGAATAGTATAACAAAGTATAGAATACATATTAATGGCCCTCAGCATCAAGAACAACAAGACGGAGCGCTTGGCTCGCGAGGTGGCCAGCGCGACGGGTGAGTCTCTGACCGAAGCCATACATAAGGCACTCGAAGAGCGCTGGCGCAAGCTTAGCGCGAAACGCCGCCAGAGCGTCCTAACCGGTCAGATTGAAGACCTTTTGCGGCGGGTGGATTCGTTGCCAACTCTGGACTGTCGTCCAGAGGACGAAATTCTGGGATACGACCAACACGGCGTGCCTCGCTAGATGGTTATCGACACCTCAGCGCTGGTCGCTATTTTTCTGGCCGAGCCAGAGCGGAGGCCATTTCTCGACCTCATCCTCAAGGCGGGGACGAGGTTGATGTCCGCGGCCAACGCGGTGGAAACCGGAATCGTTTTGGAGGTCAGACGAGGTGAAGCCGCAGGGCGCGAGTTCGACCTGTTTGTAGTTCGCGCGAATCTTGAAGTCGTCTCCGTCGACAACGAACAGGTCGAGGTTGCGCGCACGGCTTGGCGCAGGTACGGGAAGGGCCGCCACCCGGCTGGACTCAACTTCGGAGATTGTTTCGCGTATGCGTTGGCCAAGTGCTCGGGCGAAGCATTGTTGGCTAAGGGAGGCGAGTTCGCCCAGACCGATGTTGAAGTATGCTCGCTTGGAGAAGACTGAGGATTTCGTAATCCTGGACCGTCGGGACTGACCGCGGTGCGTCCGCGCGTCTACTGCTCCGGATACCAGTTCAGAATTCGAACCTCGATGCCGGTGCTTTCCAAGGCTTTTTGAAATACTTTGAGATCGGATCCGCGGTAATGATAGGGGATGACAATCTTCGGGTGAAAGGCTTTGACGGCATCGGCAGCTTCGTCGGGTGGCATCGTGTAGGGCAGATTCATGCAGACGAAGGCTACGTCGATGTTTTTGAGGGCTCGCATCTCGGGAACGCCCTCGGTGTCGCCTGAGAAATAGAAGCGCTTGCCGCCGTAGGTGAGGACGTAGCCATTGCCGCGTCCTTTATCGTGATAGAGCTTGCCCGGTTCGGGGCCGCGCTTGATGTTGTATGCGGGGATGGCTTCGATAGTCCAGGCTTGCCAGGTCTTGGTTTCTCCGTTGGGGATCGGTTTGGCAGTGGTGACAGTTTGGACCACAGCTGGGGGCGCGAGAATTTCGGTTCCGGGCTTGCTGATTTCCTTCATCGAATCGGGATCCATGTGATCGCCGTGGATGTCAGTAATCAGAATGAGGTCGGCTTTGGGGAGTCCGGACAATTTGGCGGGCTTGGCAGGATCGAGGTAAATGGTTTTTCCGCCCGCCTCGATCAGCGTGCTGGCGTGATACAGAGGCGTGATTTTAACTGGGCCAGCGGAGGTGGGGAAGGTTTGGGTCTCGGTCGCGGCATGCGCTAGCAGCGGCAGAGCAAAAACAAAGCAGATAATCAGAGTTTTCATGATGCCCTCTGTGGGATTCTAACCAACTTTGACGTTGTGACACATAATGTGTCACAATATTAGCATGCCTTCCGTAAACTTGCGCCAGCTTCGCGATACCAAGCGGTTGAAGAGTTGGCTCCGCGCAGGCAAGATCGTAGAACTTCGAGAACGGGACCAAGTCATCGCGCGTATCGTTCCGGAGAAAGCGGACGAAAAGCCAGGGAAGTGGCCAGACTTCGAGGCCCGCGCCAGAGAAATATTAGGAGACCGCGTTCTCCCGAATGTCGTCCTCGAGGACCGGGGTCGTTATTGAGCGTTTATGCCGATTCCAGCTTCGTTGTCTCTTTGTACCTGACTGATGTTCATTCACGGGACGCTCGGAGCCGCGTGCAGGGCGCACTGCCCGTGACCCTGACTTCGCTGCATCGTGCCGAGTGGGCCCACGCTCTCGGCCAGCATCAATTTCGTGGAACTATGACAGCTGAAGCGGCCCGGCGCGCGAATTCAGAATTTGTCTCGGATGAGGCCGCCGGCCTTTGGCGTCAGGCATCGCTGCCAGAAAACGCCTTCGAGCTCTGCGCCGACCTCGCCCGCCGTTACGGGCCGAAACTCGGCACGAGAACACTGGACAGCTTGCATGTTGCCTGCGCGCTGGAACTCAAAGCGGAACGATTCTGGACCTTCGACGAGCGGCAGGCGAAACTGGCGAAGGCTGCCGGTCTCAAGACCTCGTGAGATAAACCTGCAGATTCGAAAAGAGTTCCTTCCGAGGCTAAGGGGTTACTCTTCCTCTTCCTTCACATCACCGCGCGCGGCCTTGGCTTTCTCGATAATCTTTTCCTGCAGTAATCCCGGCACGGCGTCGTAGTGATGCATTTCCATGTTGAAGCTGCCGCGGCCCTGGGTCATGGATGTGAGATCGACGCCGTAGGTCAGCATTTCGGACATTGGCACCTCGGCCTTGACTACCGTGTTGCCGCCTTTGTTGTCCATGCCCTGAATGCGGCCGCGGCGGCTGTTGAGGTCGCCCATGATGCTGCCGGCGAATTCGTCGGGAACGGTGATCTCGGCTGCCATCACTGGTTCGAGCAAGGTGGGCTTGGCCTGCTCCATGGCTTTCTTGAAGGCGATGCGGCCCGCCATTTGGAACGACATGTCGTTCGAATCTACATCGTGATACGAGCCATCGTAGAGAATGACTCGGAAATCCACGACGGGAAATCCCGCCAGATATCCGCGTGAAGCCGCGTCTTTAATCCCCTTTTCGATAGCGGGAATGTAGTTCTTCGGAATGGCTCCGCCGAAAATATCGTTCACGAATTCGAACTCGCCGCCTCGGGGCAGCGGTTCCATCTTGATTTTGCAATCACCATACTGGCCGTGTCCGCCGGTCTGCTTCTTGTGGCGGCCCTGCACGTCGGCTTTGCCGCGGATGGTTTCGCGGTACGGCACCTTCGGCGCTTTCAGGATGACTTCGGTGTGGTAGCGCTTCTTCATCTTTGAGACTACGACTTCAATGTGCTGCTGTCCCGTTCCTGCGATAAGGAATTCTTTGGTTTGGGGATCGCGGAAGAAGCGCAGCATGGCATCTTCCTCCATCAGTTTGTGGATGCCGGGGCCGAGTTTGTCCTCATCAGCTCGGCTCTTGGGTTCGATGGCGAACGTGATGGCCGGCTCGGGCAAATGAACTCGCGGATATTGAATGGGTGCGCTCTTGTCACCGAGCGTGTCTCCAGTGAGCGTGTCTTTCAGTTTGGATACGGCTCCGATGTCTCCCGCATGCAACTCGTTTACAGGCACTGCGGTTTTGCCTTGCATAATGGAGATGTGCGCCAGCTTTTCTGGCGAGGTGCGGGTGAAATTCTGCACCGTGGCGTCGTTTTTCAACACGCCGGAAAATACTTTGAAGTAGGAAATGCGGCCGGCGAAGGCGTCTGAAATGGTTTTGAAGACGTACAGCGAAACTGGCTCAGTGTCGGTCTCATGGCGTTTCGGCGGTTCACCATTCCCGGATGCGGCAGCTTCTCCCTGCACCCATTCATGCTCGGATGGCGCGGGTGTGTAATCCACGATGAAGTCCATCACCCGGTCGGCGCCGACGTTGCCCAAGCCAGAACCGAAGATTACGGGGAAGATTTTGTCCTCCCGGATGGCGTTGTGCAGTGCCGGGATCAGGTCTTCGACTGGAATGGTGCCTTTCTCGAAGAACTCCTCCATCAACTTGTCATCGCCTTCGGCAACCAGCTCGACCAGCCTCTCGTGCGCTTCCTGCGCCTGATCCTTCAGATGCGCGGGGATCTCGGTCTCTTTCCCCTTGCCGTTTCCGCCCAGTTCGTAGGTGTAGGCCTTCATCTGGACCAGATCGACCACGCCATTAAAATTCTTTTCTTTGCCGATGGGCAATTCCAAAGGAATCACCGCCCGCCCGAATGCGGTGATCAGCGACGCCAGCACTCGGTCCACATCGGCACGGTCGCGATCCATGCGGCTGGCGACGATCAGCCTGGGCGTCTTGAATTCTTCGCAGTAGTTCCAAACCCGCTGAGTGACGACTTCAACTCCGGCCACGCCGTCGACTACGACAACAGCAGCATCGACCACGGGCAAAACCATTTTTGCTTCGTGGACGAACATGTTGAATCCGGGCGTGTCGACGATGTTGATTTTGGTTTTGCCCCATTCGACATATGCCAGACCCGCAGAGATCGACATCTTGCGGGCGATCTCTTCGTCGTCCCAATCCGTGGTGGCGGAACCGTCGTCCACCCGGCCCAGCCGCGGGGTTGCACCGGAGGTGTAGAGCATGGCCGACACGAGCGAAGTCTTTCCCGCATGTCCGTGGCCCACCACAGCGACATTGCGGATGTTTGCGCCTTCGTAAACTTTCACGGGATTACTCCTTCAACCGGGATCATTTCAGGATCCGCCGTGCGCTGTCTTGCCGAGCGAGCCTCAGCAAATTCCTGATCTGCGAATCTTTCCTGCGGCGGGCCCATAACGAAATAATGAAGAGGATAGTCTACAGGCCAACGTCAAGCCTACCAAAACTAAGGATGCTAACACGGTGCCACTAGGCCTCTCAACCAGGCATTCGGCTCGCCACTTTCCATTGGAGCCGTGTATCATTCGAATCGCCATGCTTGGCGGTCGCAGCAACGAACCTCGCTCGAACGAGCCTCGCTCTAACGAACAGTGGATCGCGCAGTATGCGGGCAGCCATCAGCACCCGGTCAACCGGATTTGCCATACCTTGGGGATCCCGGCAATCTTGGTTTCGATCGTGCTGTTCGTCGCGAGCATCTTCCTTCATTGGGTGTGGGTTTATGCGCTGGTGCTATTTCTTTTGGGATGGACGCTGCAGTTCATCGGCCACGCGTTCGAGCGCAAAGAGCCTGAGTTTTTTCACGACTGGCGTTTCCTGTTCGTCGGCGTGCGCTGGTGGTGGGCCAAAATTCACGGCAGGGCGTGAGAATATCCGGTTTTGCCGCTGCAACCTTCGTTATCCGTGAACCGTCAAGTTAAGCGCGATGTTTCCCCGGCGCGAATTTGACAATTGTCTGACGTCTGTTCGTGGCTATACTTGTAGAATGCTTTTGGGTGACTGGCGCAGGCCAAAAAGTCTTCTTGGCCTGAAACCAATTTTTGTCGGTACCGTCTAAGCAGCTTTTGAAGCTCATGCATCGTCTAACCGCGAGAGCGTTGCTGGTTTTGCTGCTGGTGGGCACATTCGTCCCGGTAGCTCTAGCGATTTCTGCACCGGCTTCTCATGCCTGTTGCGTGCGGAAGCCGATGCACGACCGTCCTTCACACGATGCCGAGTTCTACGCTCCTCCCGGATGTTGCCAACACGACTGTTGCCGTGTCTTGACCGTTTCGCAGTGGGCACAGTTAAGCCCATCAACGAGCGTTCAACGCATGCCCGCATGCGCGGCATTTCAAGCCGTGTGGCAGGAAAAATGTTTCGCAGCATCCATCCACTACGCGCATTCTGGCCGCGCTCCTCCGCAGATCTCCATCGCCTGATTCAAAACGTGCTGTCCGATTTCGCCCCGGCGCTAAAGCCCCGGAGTTCTTTTCAGCACTTATGGCACGAGTGAACTCGTGCCTCCCGAACTTGATTTGCGTCGGGAGCTCTCTTTCGCAAGTGCATAGGCGGAGTGGCCAACTGAAAACCGGCAGAAAATGGAGACATTTATGAGACCAGTTGTGGGCGTCACGGCTGTCTTTTTGTTCTTGGGTACCGCGGCATTTGCCACGATTTTCGGTTCGGTCCGCGGTGTTGTTCATGATCCTCAGCACCGTCCCATTCAAGGCGCGCACGTTACGCTGAAAGCTCAAAACTCGGAGTGGGCGAAGTCTCAAGACTCCATTGACAACGGAGAATTCGAATTCACTTCGGTTCCAATCGGAAATTACACTGCAACAGTCACGTCGAAAGGCTTCCAGGAGGTGCGTCAGGATGTGATCGTTCAATCGGACACCAGCCCGGTGTTGCATTTCGAGCTGACGATCGCAGGCGCATCGGAGAATGTTACCGTTTCCGAAACTCCAGTGGAGGCGCCGATGGACACTGTCACGCCGACGACGATGGTGAGCCGCATCGACATCCAGCAAACCCCCGGAGCGGACCGCACCAACGGCATGGAAATGATCACAGATTACGTGCCGGCAGCCTACGTGACGCACGACATGCTGCATATGCGAGGAGGCCACCAGGTCGAGTGGCTGATTGACGGCGTTCCCATCCCCAACACGAACATCGCCAACAATTTGGGGCCGCAGATCGATCCGAAGGACATCGATTACCTCGAAGTTCAGAGAGGCAGCTACGACGCCGACTACGGAGATCGCACGTATGGGATCTTCAACGTCGCCCCGCGAAATGGTTTTGAACGCGATCGGGAATGTGATCTGGTGATCAGCGCTGGGAATTTCTACCAAACCGACGACCAGATCAGTTGTGGAGGACACACCCAGCGCTTTGCCTACTATGTCAGCGGAAACGGAAATCGAAGCAACTACGGACTTCAGACCCCGGTCCCAGAAGTTGTCCACGACGCGGCGAACGGCTATGGAGGATTCGCCTCGTTCATCTTCAATCCTGATCCCAAGAACCAATTTCGGGTGGTGGCTTCGTTGCGGCAGGACTATTATCAAATTCCCATCGACCCGAATCCCAACTCAGTCGGAAATTCGGTTTATCCCAGTTACGGTTTGCGTGACGGCGAGCGCGAACCGGATGGCTACGTAACCTTCTCGTGGGTTCACACGTTCAATCCCAATACCCTGATCACGGTTTCTCCCTTTTATCACTACAACGGTGCTGACTACCAGGGAGGCCCCAACGATTTCCCGGTCATCTCAACGGTCAATCAGACTGCCAACTATGCCGGGACGCAGGCATCCGTGAGCGCTAACTTCTGGAGAAACGATCTGCAAGCCGGCGTCTACGGATTCTTTCAGCACCAGCACAATTATTTCGACAACGTATTTACGGATGGAAGTCAGAACTTCCCCGCATCTTCGATTGGGGTAAACGGCGGAGTCGCCGCCGAATTCATCAACGACAAGTTCAAAATCACGCCATGGCTGACTTTAATAGCTGGTCTGCGAGTAACGCAGTTCAACGCTTCTATCTCGGAGAATGAAATCGATCCCCGCTTTGGCGTGGCAGTGAGAATCCCACGCCTGAATTGGGTGTTCCGCGGATACTACGGTTATTTTTACCAGGCACCGCCGCTGGTGACTGCGACCGGGGCGCTCCTGGATTTGGCCAGCAGCCAGAATTTTACTTTCGCTCCTTTGCACGGTGAGCAGGATGTCGAATCGCAGTTTGGCGTTACCATTCCGTATCGCGGTTGGGACCTTAGCGCCGATACTTATCAAACCAGAGCGACGAATTGGCTGGACCATAACAACATCGGCGAGTCGAATCTCTTCTGGCCGATCACATGGGATCGGGCGTTAATTCAAGGGTGGGAGCTGACATTGCGGTCACCGAACCTCTGGCATCGCGGCCAGTTTCATCTTGCCTATGCGAATCAGATCGCGCAGGCGAGCGCGCCGATTACAGGCGGCTTGATCTGCCCTCCGAACAATTCACAATGCGGTCTCGACATACCGCCGGGACTCGCGCCGGTGGATCATGATCAGAGAAACACATTGAATCTTGGCTTCAACGCAAGTCTGCCTTGGCAGAGCTATGCCTCGACCAATGTGTATTACGGCTCGGGGTTTACGAACGGGCAGCCGGGCTTACAGTATCCGGGAAATTATCTACCGGGCCATACTACCTTCGATCTTGCTGTTGGGAAAACCTTCGGTGAGAAATACACGATTTCGGTGACCGCGCTGAACGTGGCCAACCGCCGGGTTCAACTCGACAATAGTTTAACCTTTGGCGGATTTCACTGGAACGATCCGCGGCAAATCTATGCGGAGTTTCGCTATCGCTTTCACTACTAGGATTGGCACGGACAACCTGTCCGCGCCAGAATGGTAACGGTAAAGGAGAATGCAGTGAGTCATTCAGGTGGGTTACAGCGTGGGATGCGGGCGACGATCCTGAGCCTCGTCGCCTTGGTGTGTATGGCCTTGTTCACGGCTTGTGGACCGTCGCGGAGTGCCCAGCAGGCAGTCGCTAAAGGGGACGACAAGGGCGCGAAGCGGTATGTCTTGACTGGCCGAGTGGTATCGATCGATAAACCGACTCAATCGATGAATGTGGATGGGGACGCGATCCCCGGCTTTATGGCCGCGATGACCATGTCCTATCAGGTGCAGGATGCCAGTGCGCTCGACAAATTATCTCCTGGCGATCAAATCAAAGCGGAGATCGTGGTTGGGAATGAGGGCGCCTATCTGGACAATATTGCGCTTATACAAAAAGCTGCTTCGCCGAAGCCAACGAAGTGAAGTCGCCGCCTTTAACAGCCCGTGCGAGATCCTTCACCCGGCTGAAGCCGGTTTCAGGATGACGTCGTTTGACCTTGTTCGCACCTGAAATCGAAGTTATTCTCAGCCTTCAGAGGGTTCTACTGCAAACGTTTCAACGCAGCTAGCAATTCCTCATCCTTTGGCTTCTGGTCCAGCGGATACACTTTGGCAAATGCGATTTTGCCGTTTTTATCCACGATGAATACTGCCCTCTCGCTGATTCCTGGAAGTGGCGGACCCTCACGCAAAATGCCGAACGCTCGCGTGACCGCGGCATGGGGATAGATGTCCGAACACATGGGGAAATGCATTTCTCCGATTGCGTGCTTCTGCCAAGCCATATGGCTGTAAACCGAGTCGATGCTGATGTCCAGGAGTTGAGCATTGAGCGCGGCAAACTTCTCGCGGTCTGCGTCGAATGCAGGCAGTTGCTCGCTGCAGGTCGGAGTCCAATTCAGGGGATGAAAGGACACAACCACATTCTTTTTTCCGCGAAAGTCACTGAGCTTGATATTTAGCCGTTGATCACCTTCGACTGCCGGCAATTCGAAATCTGGTGCCAGATCGCCAACCTTCAACGCCATGGTGCCTGCTCCTCCTCAAAGATAAACGTTATAGCATTATCCAGCAGCAAGCGACTAAGCGCCACTCGCCCGCATTGCAAGTGTGTGAATGGTTTGCAAAATTAATACTTTCTTTAACAATCGGTTCTCGACTAATATTTCGCAATGCCCTCCGATCCCCTTGTCATTGAAGATATTCCCGGCCCTAAGCATGGACAACGCGTCCTGCTCTTGAGTGGACCGCTGGTCATGGCGACGTTATTCGACTTTCAGGCCAAAGTGCGCGCGAACAATTCGCGCGCTCTCATCATCGACTTCAGCAAAGTTCCGTACGTGGATTCTGCCGGCATCGGCGCGCTAGTGGGCGCCTATGTGACGCATCAGAAAGATGGGCGCAGCCTTGCCCTGGTTGGCGTCAGCGATCGCGTGCACCACGCCCTACAAGTTACGCGTGTGGAACATTTCTTTCGGTTCTTCAATACGTTGCCAGAGGCCGAGAGCGACGCTTAGCCGTGCCATAGGGATCTCTGGGACAAGTACTCATCTTGGTTTGACTCTTCTCTCGAATGCGCCCTAAGATGGGCAAACTAACACTTGTTTCTTTTCGTAATTTGCCAACCGGGATCAGCCAACGATGATCGGACAAGCATGATCGGCCAAACCATTTCTCATTACCGCATTACCGGCCGTTTGGGCAGTGGCGGCATGGGCGTGGTTTACGAAGCCCAGGATCTTACTCTCGGACGCCGCGTGGCTCTCAAGTTCCTTCCGCCGGAGCTAGCCCGCGAGGCCTCTGCTCTGGATCGTTTTTTGCTCGAGGCTCGAGCCGCCTCCGCACTGAATCATCCCAACATCTGCACGATCTATGCGGTGGAAAAAGAGGGGGACCAGTCTTTCATCTCGATGGAGTTGATCGAGGGTCAAGGCCTCGACACTAAGTTGCACAGCGGGCCTCTGCCGATTGATCGGCTGCTCGATATAAGCATTCAACTTGCAGATGCGGTCGACGCCGCGCACGCCAAGGGGATCGTTCATCGCGACATCAAGCCCGCGAACATTTTCCTGACCACGCGAGGCCAGGTGAAAGTTTTGGACTTCGGTCTGGCCAAGCTGACACGTGTCGCGGAAGTTGCACCCGATACGGTAGGCCCGACGCAGGACGGCCTTCCTACGGCCAGCTTGACCAGTCCGGGCAGCACTGTTGGCACAGTCGCTTACATGTCGCCGGAACAAGCGCGTGGGGAAGCGCTCGACGCGCGCACTGATCTTTTCTCGTTGGGAACAGTGATCTACCAGATGGCCACCGGAAGTCTGCCATTCTCCGGCAACACATCGGCGGTAATCTTCAACGGCATCCTGGAACGCGATCCCGTGCCTGCAGCGCAACTCAATCCCCAGGTCCCGACTAAACTGCAAGAGATCATCGACAAGTTGCTGGAGAAAGATCGCGACCTGCGTTACCAATCGGCGGCTGATTTGCGCGGTGATCTGAGGCGGTTGAAACGGGATACGGAAACCGGACGCAAGATCACGCCGCCGGTTTCTGGTTCTTCCGTCACGGTTGCCGCCCCGCCAAGTTCCCCCACCCAGCAACCTTCGAGCGGGTCTGCTGTCGTTGCGGCTGCCCGCGAACACAAAGTCGGAACCGGAGTCGCTGCGCTGATTGTTATCGTACTGGTCGCTGCGGCGGCATATGGCGTTTACGCCTTGTTCAATCGCAAGCGCCCCGTTCCTTTCGAGAATATTTCCATCACCAAGGTTACAGAGACTGGGAAAGCCGCGCTGGTGGCGATCGCTCCCGACGGCAAATACATCCTCTACGTTGTGCGCGACGCGGGCCAGGAGAGTTTGTGGCTGCGCAACCTTCCGACTAACAGCGACACCCAAGTGATCCCGCCAGCCGAGGTGAACTACGCCCACTTGCGCTTCTCCCCGGATGGAAACTACATCTACTTCATGCGCAGCGAGCTGGGCAGCAGCGAACTGGACTATCTGTACCGCGCCCCGGTGCTGGGTGGCACGCCCGAGAAACTCGTCACCGACATTGATTCCAACATCACCTTCTCGCCCGACGGGCGGCAGATCGCATACCTTCGCGACAACAATCCCGAAGCCGGCAAACAGCGCCTGCTGGTTTTGCCTGTCAGTGGCGGTGACGAAAAGGTTTTATACAGTGGTCCTATCAGCGGAGGATTGCGAGATCCCGCGTGGACTCCAGACGGCAAGGCGATTGCCTGTATGGTGCTTCAACCTGGGAACGCATTAAGCGGCCTGGTGACGCTCGATCTGGCCAGCGGAAAGCAGAAGTTGTTTTTCACCTCCGATACCAGCATTGTGCAGCGCCCGATCTGGATGCCGGACCAGAGCGGCCTGCTGGCTCAGTCCAGCTTCAACCGCAATCAGATTGTTTTCGTCTCGTACCCCGACGGGATGTTGCACGACGTTACTCGTGACACCAATAACTATTCCGAGCCGAGCATCGCCGCTGATGGGCGCACCCTGGTTAGTGTCTTGAGCCAATCGCACTATAACCTTTTCGTAATGCCGACTGCTTCGAACGGCAGTGAGGCACGGCAGGTCACCTCAGGCGCGCCCATTTTTGGCGTTAGCTGGACACCTGACTCCAAGATTGTGACGAATTCAGGTCCGGGTATCGGTCTGCTTGATCCGCAATCGGGTGTTACGACTCGATTGGTCGAGGATGGTGTAGCTCTCGTCAACGCTCCATCTGCGTGCGCTGATGGCCGCTATGTGGTTTTCAGCAACGCGGTCACTAAAGCGGACAAAGTGATAAACATCTGGCGCGTGGACGCGTCTGGTGGAAATCTCAAACAGCTCTCCAGCGGTAAGGTGGATCAATTTCCGATTTGCTCGCCCGATGGGCGCTCGGTGATCTACGAGGACGCGGTGAACGGCAATCGACTGATGAAGGTACCCATCGATGGCGGCAGGGCGGAAAAAATCTCAGACCAACTTGCGGCCGCCTTTGACATTTCTCCCGACTCAAAGACAATTGCAGTTGCAGCTTTTGGGCATCTCGGCGAGCACGTGGAGATGCTCGCGTTGATCTCCATGGATTCGAATCAGACCTTGAAGACTTGGCAGTTCGAGCGTCCGCGAACTGGTCCTGTTCGCTTCTCGCATGACGGTAAGAGCGTTGTTTACTCCTTCCGCCACGCCGGGGTCGATGACCTCTGGTCGCAACCGCTCGATGGCTCTCCGGGAAAACAAATCACGGGTTTCAAGTCTGAGCACATCAACGATTTTCGTTGGTCTTTTGATGGCAGCCAGCTGGGAGTGATCCGCGGCCACACGGATTCTGACGTCGTGCTGATTCGCGATACGCAACCCTAGTTGAACGTGGGTCGCCAGGTTTTTAGTTGCACGCTCTCGGCACTGCGGTCAGCCCGGCCGGATCGGAGCCGTTCTTCAAGACATGGAATGGGGAGCCGGTGACTTCCTTCAGAGTGCCGCCGTCAGTCGTCAGAACGCCGATCGCTTCCGGGTTGTTCTCCTCTGAGACAAAAAGATTAAGCCCCGTGCCCGTGGCCAGCCCCAATGCGTACAAACCTGGCTTTCTAAGCTTAACCGTGCTGTCGTAGGTCAGAGTGCCGTTTGATCCTACCGAAAGCGTCGTGATCTGATTCGACATCGTGTTACTCACATACAAGTGGGTTCCGTCAACGCTCAGCATTACGTTGTTAGAACTCTCACCGTTCTTGTTCGTAAAATTGCTCAGCTCTGTCAGTTCTCCGCTCGAGCTAACGTTGAACACTTCCACCTGTGTGTTGGATGCCGCATCGCCAAAGTAGGCCTTAGTACCGTCGCAACTGACTTCGACGCCCGCGGCGGATCCCTTGGTGGTGAAGGGGCCGAGTTCGGTGAGATCACCTGTCGTGGAATCAATCTTGAACGAATCAACTTGACCGATGTAGGCCGCGATCAAGAAATTTCCGTCGGGAGTCACTTTCATTCCTGCCGGGGAGGCAGGAACGGTGACCATCTTTAAAAGCTTAAGTGAGCAATTGGAGTTGATTTTCAATACTGAAATACTGTTGTTGTTGGTATTGCCCGCGAATAGAACACGGTTTCCACTGGCTAGACCCACGCCAAACTGCTGCGCGCCAGTCAATCCATCAGAAAAAGGGGAGCCATAAACCTTGGTCAAAGTTCCGTTGAATAGATTTATCTGAAATGCGGCGATAGTGCTGTCTCCGCCATTGGAGACGAAGAGACAGCTTCCAAGTCTGGTTCTGGCAGAGGTCACCGGCGAAATCGCGAAGTAACCGCTGCCCGCGCTCTTCCCGCCCGTGGGGTAGGTCTTGAGCACCTTCAACGCGCCATCGCTTGTCACCGTGAGGGCGGTCGTGCTGTTGTTATCGTTGGCTACGTTGTTATTCGTGAAAATATATTGCTGAGCGATCGCGCTGGCCGCGTACGTAAGAAAGCCGAACAGGAAGAACACCTGAGACGATCTTGCCAAGGTCTTCATTTTCCCCTCACCGGATGGCGTCACAAACCATCAGCTGCCGCTCGATGCGGCCGCGGATGTCCTCGCCGTGTTCCCCAGACTCGCACCTGGCTCTCGACACTACGGCTTTAGCTCCAGCGCCAGGAATGTGAGCGACGACAGGCGAGCCGTTGACCGGGGGAGGCAACGCACCAAACGCACGTCAAGTCGACTCAGAACGTATTACAGTCGGACAGCGCTGTCAATGGTGTCGTGTTGCTGGGAGAAGAAAGTCCTGTCATAAACAAAGGGCGGCCAGGGTTAGCCGCCCGTTCTCCGAAAATTTGAAAGTGGTTTACGCCGGCTTTACATTCTCGGCTTGCCACCCCTTGGGGCCCTTTACCACGTCGAACTGCACTTGCTGGCCTTCCTGAAGGCTGCGGAACCCACCCGCCTGAATCGCCGAGAAGTGTACAAACACGTCCTCGCCGCTCTGACGGCTGATGAACCCGTAACCCTTGGCATCGTTAAACCACTTTACTGTTCCAGTTTCCATGGTGTTGCTCGATTCCTTTTTCTTAGATGTGCGCTGTGTCAATCGCAGAACTTCTTCAGGCAGGTCACGCTGGTGTCGCGGGAGTTGCTGAAAAACTGCAAAGATCAAACGCAGCAGGATTGTAACTCAGATGTTCTCGAAATTGCCAAGCTATTCCGTTGCCAGCTGGGCAACTCACTATGTATCAATGGGTTACGAGTTATCCGACCAAAGCGAGCGTGCCCCACTGGAATCTTTTCTGACTTCCCTGCATCATGGAGGAATGCGTGTCCGTTGTTTTGCGGTTTTCCTCCTGCTTTCATCCCTGGCTTTCGCCGACATTGTCGAAGACGTTCGCACTGCGCTGGTTCAGAGGAATTTTGCCGCCGCTGATTCCGCGCTGCAAGCCTACCGCCTCCAGCATGGTGTTGATCCTGCGTATCTCGAAGCTCTTTCGTGGACGGCTCGCGAAGCATTGGCCGCTAATCAACTCGACAAGGCTGATGCTGCGGCGAAGCAGACCGAGACCCTCGCTCGCCAGCTACTCCAGAAGCGATCTCTCGACGCCGAACCGCACCTGCCGGTCGCGCTCGGCGCCGCTTTCGAGGTTCAAGCCCAGGTTCTGGCCGCACATGGGCAAAATGCTCAGGCCGCCACCTTGCTGCGGCACGCCCTGGTGACTTACGGGAGCACTTCGATCGGCCCACGTCTGCACAAGAATCTGAACGTGCTCACCCTCACCAGCCAGCCCGCCCCAGCGCTCGCTACTTCGGAGTATCTCGGTTCACGCCCGACTCCGCTTAGCGAACTCAGGGGTTCGCCGGTTCTTTTGTTTTTCTGGGCTCACTGGTGCGTAGACTGCAAGTACGAAGGCCCGATCATTTCCAGGCTTAGCTCGGAGTTCGCTCCGAAAGGATTGACGGTTCTTGCTCCCACGCAACTCTACGGATATGCGGCCAAGGGAGAGGATGCGAAGCCCAAGGATGAGATCGCTTACATTGGGCAAGTTTGGCAGCACTACTACTCCGGACTGCAGAGCGTCCCCGTACCTATCAGCAAGACCAACTTCACTAATTACGGGGCGAGCACGACGCCGACCCTGGTCCTGGTCGACCGCAAAGGCCGTGTAGCGCTTTACCATCCCGGCTTGATGGAGTATGACGACCTTCGCGCCGCCATCGAAAAAACACTATCCAATTAGCTTGTGTGGCAGGCGGCCTGGCCCGCACGGATCGCTCAACGAAATACGTACAAGACGCCGAAGTCAGCGACCGCGCTTGCGCGACGGGAACTCGGCACAATATCGGTGACGTACCAATAAATTCCAACCCGCTCGCGTAAGTAAAATCTTTTTTTTAAATGCGTTCGCATGTCAAACAGGGGTCCTACGAGAGCGGTGGGACTGGTGGGGATCAGGAGTTGCGCGTTCAGACGAAACCAATTCTCCTCGAACATCGCCCCCAGAGTGGGCCAAACGTGGTCCTGCCCGTACCTTGAGGTGAACAAATCGCTGAAATGAATTCCGCCTCCGAGACGCCAGTGTGGCGTTGACCGCCACATCACAATGCCTTCGGCACGAAAGGTGGCGCCATTGTTGAGGCCATTTGGGTTCGCAGTATCCGCACCGACTTCGGCTTCGAAGAACGTAGGACGATGGTCGCCCCAATCGACGCCCACGTCGGCGTCGTAATAAGGCGATTGAAAGCCGAGACCGTTGACGCCGATTCCCGCGTCCGCATAGGGCGACGTTTGAGCGCTGCTCAGAGCGCCCAAGAACAGAACAGCGGCTAGAAACTTTGGCAGGGCTCTCATCTTTGGCGGGGAGGTTCCCAATCGAACGAGCGACAGTGAACCCCTCGTCTTCGGCAAGTGTACCTATTTGAGACGTTGCCGCTAGTTACCAATGCAGAACGTATGAACTCGTGACTGGACGGTCGATTCAGATGCGACGCAAAGCTTTTTATCGAAAGGGAACATGTCGAGGAATCAGCGTAAGTCAGCCCGAAAAAAATGCTGCGACGCTTTACTAACTACGGGTAGCGTCTCGCAAGGTGTAGGTTACGCGGACAAACTTTCTGACAGTGGAAGCCTTACTTGAAAACGCGTGTCGCCAGGTTTTGAATCCACCTGAATGGTGCCCCGGTGCTTCTTCACAATTCGCTGCACGGTGTCGAGTCCGAGTCCAGTCCCTTCTCCGACTCCCTTGGTCGTGAAGAACGGTTCAAAGATGTGCGGCTTGACCTGCACCGAAATTCCCGGCCCGTTGTCGCCGATCTCAACTACTACACAACCATCTTCGCGATAGGTTCGAACCCGAAGTTGGCCCTTTCCGCCCATCGCGTCGATGGCATTATCGATGATGTTGGTCCAAACTTGATTAAGCTCACTTCCGAATGAGTTCACCAGAAGAGGAACCTGCCCGTAGTCGCGCTCCACAACCACTCCGCGTTTGAGCTTGTAGTTCAGGATGGTTAGGGTTGTCTCCAGGCTTTTTACGATATCCACGTTCTGCACGGGCGCCTGATCCATGTAGGTGTATTCCTTAATCGCAAGGACCAGGTCAGAGATCCGTGTTGTGCTGCTCTCGATTTCGTTCAGCAGGTCCGCGATCTCGACCGAGGCAGCGATCCTCACCAGCGCGGCTCGAGCAGTATCAGCATCAAGAGCCTCGAACAAAGATTCCAGCGCCTCGGGCTTGACGTTCTTTCGCGCCAGATCGGCAGCCAGTTGCCACAGATCATTCTGCCCGTGACTGCGCAACAACGAATCAATGTGTTCTTCCAAGTCACTGGTAGTGAGTGCATCGGGTGGAGGCTGATTTTGCTGGATGAACGAAGCCTCCAACTTCTCAATTTCCGCTTTCTGGGCAGCAGTGAGATCGCGCCTTCCGAGTTCGTGACTCGCTTCTTTAATTTTCTTCAGGGTGATGCGTAGCTGGCAACTGGCACGTTTGGCGGCGGAAGCGGGATTGTTCAGTTCGTGCGCCAGGCCTGCAGACAATTTTCCCAGAGAAGCCAAGCGGTCGCGTTGCTGTTCCAGCCGGGTTGTTTCACGAATCCGGTCGGACATCAGGCCCACAAGACGCTTAGTCAGTTCCGGCATTTTCTGTACAAGATCCGGAAACAGCGAAGCGGGAAATCGCAGGGCGCGGCTGTCCGTCTCTGCCCGTATGCCCACCGTAAAATGCGTCATCCTGGAAAATGGAAGCACTCCCGTGACGTTACCCTGGTTTATGGTGAAGGTGACGGTTTCGCCGGCAATTTCGCCACGCCCCTGGAGTTGACCCTCAAGAAGCACAAACATCGCATCGGCCGGATCGCCTTGGCGGGTGGAGTTATCGCCCGCCTTGAGATGCAGCTCTTGCGATTGGCTGATGAACCACGCGATCTGATCGTCAGGTAAGTCTGCGAATACGGGGACGCGAAGTAGTTCCGATTTTTCGACCATTTAGACCTTGCTCAAGTATTGATGGATGAACTGAACCGCAACCGATCCTTCGCCGACTCCCGAAGCCACTCGCTTTACGGAACCATGCCGAACGTCGCCTACGGCGAAGAGACCGGGAACATTGGTCTCGAGCAGGAAGGGATCCCGGTCGAGCGTCCACCCCTTGGGGCGTTGGCCGTCTCGGATCAGATCGGGCCCAGTCAACAGAAAACCGCGGTCATCTCTTTCTACCAGACTTCCCAGCCAGTCGGTTCGCGGCAGGGCGCCAATGAAGATGAACATGGCACTCGCCGGCACCCGCTCCAGCTTGCTTGTGTCCGAACAAAGCACGGAAATCTCTTCCAGATGAGTTTCCCCATGCGCTTCGGCCAAGGTCGCATGGGCCCACACTGCGATGTTGGGCATTTCTTTGATCTGGTCAATCAAATACTGCGACATAGTGCTGGAAAGAGAATCTCCGCGAACCAGGATCACAACGCGGTCGGCGTATCGCGCGAAGTTCATTGCAGCCTGGCCCGCCGAATTCGCGCCTCCTACAACGTAAACAGTCTCGCCCTTGCAGGAAAGCGCTTCTGTGGCCCCTCCGCCATAGTAAACACCTGCACCTTGCAAGCGATCGATTCCCGGAGCTTCAAGCCGCCGCCACTGGACTCCGCTTGCGATCATCAACGCGTGACAGGAAATCTC
Organism: Acidobacteriota bacterium; assembly: GCA_013288805.1. Lineage (GTDB taxonomy): Bacteria > Acidobacteriota > Terriglobia > Terriglobales > Acidobacteriaceae > JABDBE01. The sequence continues at coordinate 24,817 of JABDBE010000013.1, read as the reverse complement.
GCTTTCATCCGCCAACTTAATGATGCGATAAGACCCTTCCGTCCGAACACCGACAGCTTCCTGTGGCGAAAGAATCTCCACTCCGAAACGTTGCGCCTGGACTACTGCGCGCCGGGCGAGATCGCTTCCGCTGAGTCCGGCCGGAAATCCCAGATAGTTCTCAATCCGCGAACTCATTCCCGCCTGGCCGCCGGGCGCTTCGCGTTCAATCATCACCGTATGCAGGCCTTCCGACGCGCCGTAGACGGCAGCTGCGAGGCCCGCTGGGCCGCCGCCCACAATTGCCAGATCGTAAAAGTCGGTCTGCGCCCGCGTGCGTAGACCAACTTTTTGCGCAACCTCCGCGGGAACGCTTTCCAGAAGTTTTGTCCCGTCGGGGAAGAGCACAACCGGAAGGCTCGCAGCCTCCGGCCCCAGAGCTTCGAGGAGTTGCTTGGTTTCCGGATCGTTGGCAGAGGCCTCTACGTCGATCCACTGATAAGGAACGCGATTGCGAGCCAGGAAATCCCGCAACTCGTAGGAACGCGGAGACCATCGCGTGCCCAAAACGCGGATTCCCTCGAAGGTTGGACGGTAGGAAGCTTGCCAATCCCCGAGCAAGTCGTCCAATTGCGGATACAGGTGCTCCGCCGGAGGATCCCACGGCTTCAAAAAAAAATAATTGATGTTGGCCTGATTAATGGCGCTGATTGCGGCGCTGGTGTCCGCGTAGGCAGTGAGCAAAGCCCGCTTCGCATCGGGGAAAATCCGCATCCCCTCTTGCAGAAATTCGACGCCGTCCATATGGGGCATGCGTTGGTCGGCAAGAAGCAATGCCACGCTGTCGTTCCGCACCTTCAGGTGCTTCAGGAGATCGAGAGCGCCTTCGGGCGAATCGCTTCCGATCACGCGGTACTCGGCGCCGTACTGCGAGCGCAAGTCGCGCTCAATCGCTCGGAGAACATCCGAGTCGTCGTCCACGCTCAGCAGAATTGGTTTCGGCATGGTTAGTTCTCAGTTTAGCGAAGAAGCGGCGCCCGACTCCCGCACTGACCGGATAAACAGCTTAGATTCATAAATCTGCATTTGGTTGCGGAATTGGATGGCCGCACAGACGTTGTTTTGGGCTTACGAAGATCAAAGCACTACTTTCCGATACAGAACGTGCTGAAGATCAAGTTCAGGATATCGTCATTGGTTGTGACCCCTGTGATCTCATCGAGCGGCCGCAGAACATTATAAAGATCAAGCAGCAACATTTCGTGCGGCACTTTGTTTTCGACGGCTACTCTCGCCGCCGTAAGCGCTGTAAGTGATGCCCGTACGTGTTCCTGGTGCCGCAGGTTGCTGAGGAATCCATTTTCAACTTGGGCGCCAGCGTCTCCTCGGATGTGACGCAGAATCTCATTCCGCAGCTCGGGGATTCCCTCTCCGGTGGTCGCGGAAGTCCGAACTCGGGGTAGCCCCGCGCTCGGGTTTTCTGCGATGCTGAGTTCTTGACCTTTTCCATCTGCCGAGCTGCGCTCGGGTGGACGGCCGGGGGCGGCTGTCTCCACGTGATCAAGGTCGCATTTGTTCTCGACCGCAATGGCTGGCCGTCCTACAACTTGGTCCAACAGCTGATCGTCTTCCTCCACGAGCGGCTGCGAAGAATCGAATACGACGAGGACGAGATCGGCGTCAGCCAGAGCTTCCATGGATTTACGAATGCCAATACTTTCCGCCTCATCGAGGGCGCGGCGAATGCCTGCCGTGTCAACCAGTTTGACCGGAATGCCGGCGATGGCTACGGTTTCGCTGACCAAATCGCGAGTCGTGCCGGGGGTTGCGGTCACGATGGCGCGTTCGCGTTCGACCAGCCGGTTAAACAAACTTGATTTGCCCACGTTGGGGCGGCCCACGATGGCAAGCGTCAGGCCTTCATGAACGATCTTCCCGTAGGCGAAGGAAGCAGCGAGTTCCTCAAGCGGAGCACGCGCAAGCGCGATGCGCCGAAGGATCTGATCGGCGGGGAGAACCGAGATGTCATCTTCGGCGAAATCAATACCGGCTTCGAGAGTCGCAATCAGCTCAACCAGCTTCTGTTTGATGGGCTGCAGTCGGCGCGAAAGCGCACCTTCGAGCTGTTGGGCGGCAATCCTGGCCTGGTAAAGAGTTTGCGATTCGATGAGATCGCGGACCGCTTCAGCCTGGGTGAGATCGATTCGTCCATTGAGGAAGGCACGCATGGTGAACTCGCCCGGTTCAGCGAGGCGCGCTCCGCGAGCCATGGCCAGCTCGACGATGTGATGCAGCACCACGGGCGACCCGTGCGCCGAGATTTCGACGATGTCGTCAGTGGTGTAGGAGTGAGGTTTGGCAAAATAGGTAACGACGACTTCATCGATGCGTTCTGCCGAGCCTTGTTCGGCTTGGACTGGCCGGCCCACAAAAGCATCGGCGGGTTCGATCAGTTCTCCAAACACAGCGTGGCCGGGATCGAGACCGCGATTTAGCCGTAGCATCGGCAGAGCAATTTTCTTTGCGTCCGAGCCAGCCAGGCGGACTACGCCGATGCCCCCCCGACCTGGAGGAGTGGCAATCGCGACGATGGTATCGTCGAGGTTCACAGCTGGAGGTTCACAGGAAGATTGTAGCGGTTTTATTCTGAAGAGCTGCCACTGGGCAAACTTACGGGACACTGCGCTGCGCAGGCTTGCTCGCGGGTTTGTAGTTCTTGGGATAGACAACCAGGCAGCGGCGGCCGCCTTCGCCCTGGCTCTCGGTATGAAGGTCGGCGTAGTCGCGTAACGCCAGGTGCACGATGCGGCGCTCGCGCGAAGACATGGGCGCGAACTCGTACGGCATACTTGTCTTACGAACTCTTTCAGCCGCGACATTGGCGGCCAGCCGAAGCTCCTCCAGCCGCAGCGCGCGCTGATTCATGCAGTCGAAACAAACCTTCTCATGCTCGTTGCCGGGCAGACGGAGCATCTCAATCGCCAGCGTTTCAATGGCCCGCAGCAGTTCGCCTCCGCGCTCCAAAACCAGAGGGGAATCGGGCCCGGAAAGTTCGACCAGAATCTCCGGCCGTTCCCAATCGCGCCCCTCGGGAAGCGGAGGATCAACGGTTATGCGGTATTTGAGATGGAGACCGCCGTGCGTAACGACACCGCGCAGGAGCGCGTCGATTTTCTTTGCGGCTGCGATTTTGTCTGGAATAGGCATGAACTAGCTCTTAGCACTCAGCTTTCAGCGCTCAGCTTTCAGCCTGCGCTAGCTGAGAGCTGAGTGCTGACGGCTGAAAGCTTCACTTCTCTTTCTTGCGTGCTCTCTTCGCCGCCATCTCGCGCATTTCACGGCCCAGGCTGGTGCGGTTCATGACCGACTGTTGTGCGATGGCAATGAAATTGCCCTCGGCCCAATAAAGACACAATCCCGAGGCAAAATTCCAACTCAGGAACCCCATCATCACGGGCATCAACACGTTCATCATTTTCTGCTGCGACGGATCCATCCCTGCTTGCGGCGTCATGCGCTGCATGAACAGCATGGTGATGAAGATTCCGATTGGCAGTATATGCCACGGGTCCGCCGACGAAAGATCATGAATCCACAACCAGGATGCATGGCGAAGATCAAGGGCCGAGCCTAGCATGCTGTAGTATGCGAACAGGAACGGCATCTGGATGACCAGCGGCAAACAGCCGCCCACCGGGCTGACGCCCTGCTGTTTCATCAGTTCGCCGATCTCCGTATTCATTTCCTGCCGACGCGGGTCGCGCATGCCGTACTTTTTGTACTTTTCCTTGATCGAATTCATCTGCGGCTGAATCTTCTGCATCTTCAGCGCGGATTTCATGCTGGAGATACGTAGCGGCATCAGCGCCAGATTGATGATCAGGGTTTGCAGGCAAATCGCCCAGCCCCAGTTGTGGACGAACTCGTACGTCCACCTGAGCCAGATGAAGAGCGGCCGCGCGATCACCCCCCAAAAACCGAAGTTGATCAAACCGCGCAGATCTTGCTCCGCGCCCACGATAGTTGGCACGGGCACGGATTCCAAGGTCGTCAGCGCTTTCGGTCCAACATACATTCGAGCGACTGTTGGGCCGCTAGGGTTGCCGACCGCTGCCCCCAGCACGTCAACGGGAGCAGTATCTTGCGGGTTCGGATTTTTCGGATTCTTGGGAACGTTGAGCGAATTACGCAGCGTGACCAACGCGGAGTTCTGCGAATCGTCGGGGATGAAAACGGCGGCGAAGTACTGATCGGTCGCTCCCGCCCAATTGAACGGCATGTGGATGGTGTTGCCGCCACTTATTTTCTTTATGGCCAGCCGTTCGGTGGTGTTGTTGTACTGGTAATTAATTTGACTGGCAGCGTAAGAAGACAACGTAGATTCGTCTCCGAAACCTGCGGGCCACGCCGGGTAAGCTGCGACTGTACTTCCCTTCGACACGACTGACGTTTCGACGCGTACGACGTAAGTGTGATCGAAGCTGAAGCTCTTGCGAACGGCCACATCGCCATCGGCGTATTCAAACGTGATCGTGGCTGGGGCATGCAAAACGCCCGAACTGGAGCCAAGATAAAGCGCAGAATTCAGCTTATTCCGCTGGGTCTCGTCGTAAGTCCAAAGAGAGAGCGGGTAGCCGTATTTTTCCGCGGCCGCTTTGTTGACCAGATCGAGCGGCTGTTCCTTATCGTCGGTAAATTTCTTCAGTATCCAGGACTTTACTTGTCCTCCACGGTTGGTAAATGTGATGCGGTAGAGATCGTTCTCGACAACCGTTTCCGATTCGGAAGCTGCCTGTTTGGTCGCGCCTGCATTGAGAACAGGAGCTGCTGGTTGTACCGCTTGAGCCTGGTTGACAGCAGGACTCGGCGAAGCTGACTGCGCCTGGCTCTGTCTTTGCGGTGTCGGAGCAGGTGCAGTCGCCTGCGGAAGGTATTTCTTGAGGAGTGGCTGGAACAAAACGATGACCAGAAAGGTCAGCGCGAAGACCAGGAGCAGCCGGCGCTCCATGCCTGGTTCTTGTTGAGGATTTTGGAATTCGGCCAAATTTACTTTCTCAATGACTGCAAAGCTCGGTTTCGCCACCGCTCTGAGCCGGCAAGCCGCAACCTGTCGGTCGGATAACTTTCAGTTTGACCACTGGATCGAGTCCGCCTTTCGCCAACGGGTGGCATCGCAATACTCGCCAGATTGCCAACAGACTACCCCGCGCAACCCCGTGACGATCGATCGCTTCCATCGCGTACTCGGAGCAAGAAGGCACGTACCGGCAAGCGGGCAGGAACATGGGAGAGACCGCCCATTTGTATGCTCGAAGTACGAACAGCGCAACGGTCTTGAAAATCTGACTCATCCGGTTCTCAATTCGCCTGTCATTCCGCGATTTTCCACTCCCGCGTCACTCCTCTCAACCTGTCTGTCATTTCCGAGGAGCGAAGCGACGACGAATCTGGGTTTCCCCGGTCACGCGAAAAACCGAGATCCCTCGCTTTGCTCGGGATAACAACAATGAAACTACTTCGTCCGTCTCTCCACAGACTTTCGAATTACTTCAAAAGCCCGGCCAATCTCGTCTCCCAATTCGGCGAACTCAAGTTTGAGCACCGACTTCTTGGGATTGACCACTACATCGACCGGAAGCGAAACCGCCGGCCAATGCAAACGAACTGACTCTCGCAATCGGCGCTTCATGCGATTACGGTCGACCGCTCCGCCCAGCAGTCGCCCAACAGTGAATCCGATGCGGAGACCTTCGCCTTGCTCGCGCCGCAGATAAAAAACTGTCATATGAGCGGCGAAGTGACGGCGACCCTGCTTGTAAACGCGCTCGAAGTCAGCGTGCCGGAGCAAGCGCATGCTGGCTGCAAATCTAGCCCGCTTGCCGGGGCCGGGCAGATTGAAACCACCATTCGGAGCGAGACCGCTCACACAATTCACGATCCAGACTCAGATTGCGGAATTGCCGTCAATTCCGGAAAAGGAAATCGACTACTCACGGAAGCCGGGCTTCACCGACACCCGCTTGCGTCCCTTGGCGCGCCGCCGCGAGATCACCGCTGCGCCGCTCTTGGTCTTCATCCGGGTACGAAATCCGTGCGTCTTCGAGCGGTGACGTCGGTTAGGTTGGAAAGTGCGCTTGGGCATGAAACTTAGCTGCTCCTGATTCAGTAAGTAGGTGCAATAATAGCTGTAGAACGAATGAGAAGTATAAATGACCCAGAGCAGACGGGCAAACCGGAGTTGTGGCGACGGCCCAGCGCCGAACGTCATTGCACCAGCCATGGTTCATTGGTGCACGATTGGGGAACCATTCAACTTCGTCCATTGCTGCACCACGCGCGCGGCAGTTACAAAGTCGCCACTTGACAGAAGTTTTTCTTCGCGTTTTGAATCGTGGAGGTCAAACGAAATCTTTGTGAAGATTTCCACCAAGACAATTTTTTTGTGCTAGTATGCGGACCGTTCCTGCTCATTGAAAATTTTTCTTGCTCCAGCGAAACCGCCCCGCAGTGCGGAGCTTGCTGCGCTGGAAAATGAGCGCTTTCTTACTGCAATCATTTAATTTCAGGTCGCTGATTTATATAGCGCCACCAAGAATTTCTTATGTCGGTTTCAAGTCCAACGCTTGCTCCCAATCCGTGGTTGCGCATCCTTGACGCGCTAGAAAAAAAGATCAACCGGCACTCCTACGACACTTGGCTGAAGCCGACCCGCTACAGTCATTCAAGTGGAGGCACACTTTTCGTCTGGGTCCCTAAGCCCGAGTTCTGCCAGGTGGGCGACAAGTACGCCGACCTGATCCAGGAGGCGCTCGACAATCTTGGGCTCGAATATCAGGAAGTAAAGTTCGTTCCCCCGGGCGACGATCCAGCCGCTACACCGCTTCGCCACGACGGCGGCCTTTCCGCCTACTCGACTCCCGCAACTCACCCGTCTCAGTCACGCTTTGATTGGGACGGAGCTGCGCAACTCAACCCGCGCTACACCTTCGACGCATTCGTCATCGGCAGCGGAAATCAGTTTGCTCACGCGGCTTGTCAGGCGGTGGCGGAACGCCCGTCGAAGGCGTACAACCCGCTCTTTCTCTACGGCGGCGTTGGTATGGGCAAAACTCACCTGATGCAGGCGATCGGCCATGAGGTGAGCAAGCGGCAGCCGCAGTTGGCCATTTGCTACGTATCCAGCGAGAAGTTCACCAATGAAATGATCAACTCGCTGCGCTACGACAAGATGACCAGCTTTCGCGACAAGTTTCGGAACGTTGACGTACTGCTGGTGGACGACATTCAGTTCCTGGCGCAGAAAGAACGCACCCAGGAAGAGTTCTTTCATACTTTTAACGCTTTGCACGAATCGATGAAGCAGATCGTGATCGCCAGCGACCGCTCGCCAAAAGAGCTGGCCGAGATCGAAGACCGGCTGCGCAGCCGCTTCGAATGGGGCCTGATCGCCGATATCCAGCCGCCGGATTTGGAGACCAAGGTAGCTATTCTGCAAAAGAAGTCGGAGCAGGAAAAAGTCACTCTTCCTACCGACGTGGCTCTTTACATCGCGTCCAACATTCGCTCTAACGTCCGCGAGTTGGAGGGCGCGCTCATCCGGTTGGTAGCGCACTCCTCGCTGATCGGGGCCGAGATCACGCTCCCTTATACCCAGCAGGTGCTCAAGAATTTCATCGACTCGCAGGCCCGGAAAGTCACCATTGAATCGATTCAGAAGTCGGTCGCAGAGCAATTTGGATTGCGGTTGGTGGAGATCAAGGCGAAGAACAATTCGCGCGCCATCGTTTATCCCCGTCAAATCGCGATGTATCTGGCCAAGCACCTGACCGAAGCGTCCCTGCCCGAGATTGGCCGCCAGTTCGGCGGTAAGCACCATACAACCGTGTTGCACTCGGTCGAAAAAATCGACACCGTCCGCAAGACCGACAAGGACTTGAACCGGTTGCTGAATAAATTGACGGAGCAGCTTGGGGGTTGAGTCGGCGAGGCGGGCTGGATTCAACTTTTCTCCGGTTCTTGCTGTTACTGCTGGTTTTCTAGGTTTTTGTTTTGATATAAGGGAAGTATCGAAAGTAGCGCCACTTGGCGGGGGACTCAGGTTATGCCGGTAGAAGCCATTGCATCCGCGGCGGGAACTACCACCATGGAGATTACGGTCAGCAAGTTCGAACTCTTGCGAGAGCTCACGGCGACCCAAGGCGTGGTCGAGCGCAAGACCACCATCCCCATCCTGTCGAATTATTTATTTGAAGCTGCCGGTGACAAGCTTTCGCTTACCGCCACCGATCTTGATCTCAGTCTGCGTACCTCGTGCGTGGCCAAAGTGAAGAAAGAAGGCGCGTGCACAATCCCCGCGCGCAAGCTGCACGACTACGTAAAACTGCTGCCCGATGCGGACATCACGATCAAGCTGCTGGAAAATCATTGGGTCAGCATTCGCTGTGGCCGGTCGAATACGAAGATGGTCGGCATGGCGCGATCAAACTTTCCCAGCCTGCCCACGTTTCCAACCGTTGGGGTTGTGAAAATTCCAGCGCAGGTTCTGCGGTCGATGATTGCCAAAACCGGGTTCGCCATTGCCAGTGAAGAATCGCGCTACACGCTGAATGGAGCATTGATGGTGCTGAAGCCGGAGTCGATTACCATGGTCGCCACCGACGGGCACCGGTTAGCACACATCGAACGTAGCGGCGGGAAATTCGAAGGTGTTTCCGGCGAGATGAAAACTCTCGTCCCCAAGAAAGCCATGGACGAATTGAAGTCACTGCTCGATTCGACCGATGCCGAGGAAATCGAGTTCGCGAAGGACGAGTCCACATTATTTTTCCGCATCGGCCAGAGGCTTCTGACTTCGCGCCAACTCACCGGCCAATTCCCCAACTTCGAAGCCGTGCTGCCCAAGGACAACAACAAGAGCATTACTGTCCACGGGGAAGAACTCACAGCAGCGATCTCTCGCGTCGCGCAGTTTGCCGATGAGCGTTCGCGAGCCGTAAAGATGCGTCTGGAAAAGGGCGAGCTCAAACTCTCTGCTTCCTCGACCGAAACAGGCGAGTCCGAAGACTCGCTTGAAATCGACTACAACGGGGATGTGATCCAGATCGGGTTCAACGCGCAATATCTTCTGGATTTCCTCAAAGCGACCGGCAACGGCGATGTGAAACTCGAGTTCAAGGATTCCCAGTCTGCCGGCCAGATGCGTCCAGCCGAAGGCGAAGAATACAAATACCGCTACATCGTGATGCCGATGAGAATCTGACGATGGAGGACGGGGGTCCTCCCCCTCCCGCAAGCGCCACAAGCTTGACGCAAGCGGTCATCCGCCGTAAAGTGGTCGCCACCTCAGGAGGATCGTCATGCTCAGCGGATTCAAGCAGTTCATTCTTCGCGGCAATGTCATCGACATGGCAGTCGGTGTTGTGATTGGCGCGGCGTTTGCCTCGGTGGTCTCAGCCTTCACAAAAGACCTGCTCACTCCGCTGATTGCGGCAATCGTCGGGAAGCCCGATTTCTCCGCCATCAAGTTCACCGTCAACGGCAGCATGTTTGCCATCGGAGACTTCGTCAATGCCGGCATCTCGTTCCTGTTGGTAGCAGCGGCTGTATATTTCTTCGTCGTAACCCCGGTGAATCTCCTGGTCGCGCGTATGCGTAAAGCCCCAGCGCCGGCCGATCCCACAACCAAGAAGTGCCCAGAGTGTCTGAGCGAGATCCCTATCGATGCCAAACGTTGTGCTCACTGTGCTCAACCCGTTCCCATGGGCAGGGCCGCCTAAAACACCGGCTGTAGAGACCCGCTTGTAACGTCTCGATCGGCACATCTCCTGTAACATTGCAGAGATGGACTTCTTCGCGCGAGCACTCCTTAAGATTTTTGCAGTGGCTCTGCTGGCCGGCACCTTGCAAGGACAGCAAGCGGCGAAACCTGCGGGGGCGCAGACCGCGTCGAAGCCGGATCCCGGCGCCATCACCGATGATGTCTACCGCAACGCCACATTTGGATTCACCTACAAGGCCGCTTTTGGCTGGGTGGATCGCACCCGCGAGATGAGAGAAGACTCTGACGAAGATTCGAGTGCAGATTCGAACTCCGCGAAGAAGTCCGTCCTACTACTTGCTACATTCGAGCGTCCCCCCGAGGCGACCGGCGACTCGGTGAACTCTGCGGTCGTAGTGGCGGCAGAAGAAGTGGCTTCCTATCCCGGCCTGCGAAGTGCAGAGCAGTATTTCGGCCCGCTTACCGAGCTGACCAAGGCTAAGGGGCTAACGGTGGTCAACGAGCCTTACGAATTCCAGGTTGGAGACAAGCAACTTGTCCGCGGCGACTTCAGCAAAGCGCTGGGCAACCTGACCATGTACCAGAGCACGCTGGTCATGATAGAAAAAGGCTACGTCGTCTCGTTTACTTTTATTGCCGGCAGTGAAGACGAAGCGGACCAGCTTGTAGAAGGCTTAAGCTTCGGCAAGAAAGAAACGCCCGCTTCGCGCAAATGAGTCGGAAATCGTTGCCGGAAACGAGATGCAGTCTCCGCTGCCAAGCACGTCCCTAAGTGGCACTTGAGGCACGGTTTACCGGCTCGATTCTGCGTCCAAAAGCCGTTTGAACTATGCTATAATTACCTATAAATCCTGACGTCGTAAGTGTTAATAATTTCAGTCATTTGACCTCATTTTAGGGCACAGGAAATGCGCGCCGGTTCGAGCTTTGAATCCGGCCCATCTTCCACGGAGCTGAATGGCAACAAAAGAGATTGAAACCACCGCCGTTGTCGACACCAAGAATAGAGCCGGCGGGCCCAACCCTGTCAACGGCAACGGCGATTACACGGCCGATTCCATCAAAGTATTGGGTGGCATGGAAGCCGTCCGCAAGCGTCCCGCCATGTACATCGGCTCGACCGGTGACCTGGGACTTCATCATCTCGTCTACGAAGTCGTCGACAATTCTGTTGACGAAGCGCTCGCGGGATACGCCGACAAGATCGAAGTCGCGATTCACCTCGACAACTCCATCACCGTAGTCGATAACGGCCGCGGCATTCCCGTCGACTCGATGGACATCGATGGCGAGAAGATTCCCGCCGCGCAAGTCGTCATGACCACGCTGCACGCCGGCGGGAAGTTCGATGCTTCCTCTTATAAAGTTTCCGGCGGATTGCACGGCGTTGGCGTTTCCTGCGTGAACGCGCTCAGCGAAGAACTTGATCTGGAAATCTGGCGCGATGGATTCACCTGGGAGCAGACCTACTCCAAAGGTGAGCCCACCAGCAAGCTGAAAAAAGCCGGCGAAGTGAAGACGAAGCGTGGGACGAAAGTCCATTTCCTGCCCGACAAAAGCATTTTCACCGTCACTGAGTACAACTTCGACACGCTGGCGCAGCGCTTGCGCGAATTGGCATTCCTGAACAAAGGCCTGCTGATTACGCTTACCGACGAGCGCACCACCGATCCGAAAACCGGCGAGCCCAAGACCGCGCAATTCAAATACAACGGCGGCATCGCGGAATTCATCAAGCACCTCAATCGCGGCAAACAAGTGCTGCACGATAAGCCGATCTACATGGAGGCCGAACGCGACGGCGTGACCATGGAAATCGGCTTGCAATACAACGATGCCTACTCCGAAACGGTTTTCAGTTTCGCCAACAACATCAACACCGTCGATGGCGGCACGCATCTCTCCGGCTTCCGCACCTCGCTGACTCGCACCATCAACTACGCCGGACAGCAGATGGGCCTGTTCAAAGACGTGAAAGAAAATCTGACTGGCGATGACGTGCGCGAAGGCCTCGTTGCCGTGATCAGCGTCAAGCTGCCGCAACCTCAGTTCGAAGGCCAAACCAAGGGCAAGCTGAACTCCGACATCGCGGGCGTGGTGCAGGCATTCGTCAACGAGCGCTTAGGCGCATATCTCGAGCAGAACCCGACTGTCGGACGAAAGATTATCAACAAAGCCATCGACGCTGCCCGCGCCCGCGAAGCCGCCAGAAAAGCTCGTGACCTGACTCGGCGCAAGGGTGCGCTCGACGGGGGTGGGTTACCCGGCAAGTTGGCGGATTGCTCAGAGAAGCAACCAGACCGCTGTGAGCTGTTCCTGGTCGAAGGCGAGTCCGCAGGCGGCACAGCGAAACAAGGGCGCGACCGGCGTTTCCAGGCCATCCTGCCGTTGAAGGGCAAAATTCTGAACGTCGAAAAAGCCCGCTACGACAAGATGCTGGCGCACGAGGAAATTCGCGCCATGATTACGGCGCTGGGCACCGGCATTTCGAAAGAAGATTTCGACGCGAGCAAATTGCGTTACGGCAAAATTATTCTGATGACCGACGCCGACGTCGACGGAAGCCATATCCGTACTTTGCTGCTTACATTCTTCTTCCGTCACATGCAGGAGTTGATTAAGCGCGGCAATGTGTTCATCGCGCAGCCGCCGCTGTACTCGATCAAGAAAGGCAAGTCGCAGCAGTACATCAAGGACGACCGTGAGTATGTGAAAGTCCTGGTCAAGCGCGCGTCGGAAGGTCTGGTCGTGCGTTATGGTGAAGGCGCTGCCAAACTCGAAGGCGCGAATCTGTCGCGCTTCATGAACGTGCTTGATGAGTATCTCAAGCTCTTCGATAAAGTCGACAAGCGCTTGCGCGACGAACGCGTTACCGACATTCTGCCCAAGCTTGATCTCTCCAAGCGCGTCGATTTTGAAGGCGACAAGAAAGCCGCGCCTAAGAAAATCGAGAAGCTGGAAAAAGAATTGAAGAAGCTGCAAAAAGAACGTGGCTTCAAGGAAGTCGAAAGCCGTTTCGACGAGGAACACAATCTCTGGGAAGCGCGCTACGTGAATGCTCAGGGCGCGGAGCACTTGATCAATTGGGAACTGGCCTCGACCGCTGAGTATCGCCAGCTGCTATCGAAGTTCAAGCAGATCGAGCCCTACATGGAGCCGCCGTTTGTAGTCGAGACCGTCGCCAAGAGCGCTTCAGCCAGCAAGGGCGAAGAAGCCAGTGACGCTGAGCCCGAGGACGGCGGTGAGAAGAAAGCTGCACCAGACACGCCCGCAAAATCCGCCGCAAAGAAGAAGCCCGAACCGCAGCTTGTAGAAAAGTCTACGGCGCGCGATCTCTTCGACTACGTGCTGGCGGAAGGCCGAAAAGACTACATCATCCAGCGCTACAAAGGCCTCGGCGAAATGACAGCGCCACAATTGTGGGAGACCACCATGGACCCGGAGCGACGCACCCTGTTGTCCGTCAAGCTCGAAGACATCGCGGAGTGCGAAACCATCTTCACCACGCTCATGGGCGAAGACGTAGAAGCCCGCCGCAAGTTCATCGAAGACAACGCCCTCGACGTCAAGAACCTGGATATCTAGCGGCTGCCGGAGCGACGAGCCCCTCGCCCGTTCCAAGCCGGGCGATGCCCGGTACTTTGCGCGTGCTCTGCCGTCCAACTAGTATTATAATGTACATGGATATCCGAGGCACTCGGTGAAACTCAAACTTAGGTCTGTGGGCACATCCACCGGTTTGGTGCTGCCAAAAGAAATGCTGGTTCGGCTGCGGGCAAAGAAAGACGACACGCTCTTTGCCATCGAAACTCCGGACGGATATTTGCTCACTCCCTACGATCCCGAGGTTGAGAAGCAACTCGATCTTGGCCGTGGATTCATGAAAAAGTATCGCAACGTTTTCCGCGCGCTGGCGAAGTGAAGAAGCCAGTTTGGTTAGACCAGCGCGCGCTCATTCTGCTCCACGCAGAAAGCCTTGCGGAACACGGTGGACTGTGGGGCTTGCGCGACGAGGCAGCCTTGCAGTCCGCGCTGGCGCGCCCAAGGAATGTCCATGCCTACGAACGTGGCGCCGACGCGGCGCGTTTGGCAGCGGCATATGGATTCGGCATCGTTCGTGGGCATCCCCTTAACGACGGAAACAAACGAGCGGGGTTTCTCGCTATCGGGCTCTTTCTCGAGTTGAACGCCTTTGATCTCGAAGTTGAGGAAGCCGACGCCGTTAGAACCATCCTGGATTTAGCCGCGGGGAACCTCACCGAAAAAGCACTGGCGGAATGGATCCGTGCGCAAATAAAGCGCCGGAAATCATCTGACAGGACCCAAGTCTAGTTCTTCCTGCTCTGCGCCCCATGCCAGATCGTATCGATCGTAACCCGCCGGCTCTGCACACGATACAACACAATGTACGGGATGCCTCCGATCACAAGCTCTCTGATCCCAGGCTCTGCCCCGGCACGGCCCAAGTAGGGATGATTTCTTAACGCTTCGACCACGGCAACTATCCGCATGGCTAGCCTTTCCGCCGCCTTCGGTTTGTCTCGCGCAACGTAAGCACGAATGTCGCGCAACCGGGTTCGGGCCAACGCAGACCAGACAATTTCTACTGGCACAGCGTCTCGTCATCGTGTTCTTTCCCGCAAACGCACTTTGGAACCGGCAGCTCGTGCTCAGTCCCCCACGATAACAGCCACGCTTTCATGTCCTCATTCTTGATGTAGTGTCCGGATTTCACCTGACGATCCGCCTGCCGGACCTCGGCCAGCATCCTTTCCTGGTCGGAGACGTACGCCTCGACCGCATCCGCGATCAGAAAATTCGAACTACGCCCCGAGGCATTTGCCAGCTTTGCCAATCGTTTCTTGGTTTCTGGCTTGAGGCGTATGCTAAGGGTGGCGCTGCGTGTGTTTGCCATGAACACATCTTAACACGCTAGCCTGATTTTCAATGCAGACGGGCGGTGACGCCTGTCCTCCATTTACCGCCGTACTTTACTTCCGGATACACCCGATCAAACGCCACCCATGTCATCGCGATCACCACAAACACCAGCACACTGCCTTCCGGCCCGACCGAGCCTCCAGTGATCCAACGGGAACCGTGGAACGAGGAACGCATCAAGTGCCCAGTAACCATCCCGCCGCTGTCGGGCACGGAGTACAGAAAGCTCTCGCCCCAATCCCACGAAGCGTGAAAGCCCACGGCGAACCACAGAGTCCCGGTTCGGCGAAGAGTCAGACACAAAAAAAGTCCGATGGCCGCGACCGCGAGCAAGCCGACCCATGTTTCTCCAGGATTGCCTAAGTGCAAAGCCGCAAACAAGCTCGAAAGCAAAATAGCGGCCGGCCAGAAACCCATGCCTTGAGTCAGCGTGAATTGCGGATAGCCGCGCAACAGAGACTCCTCAAACAGGCCGACGACAAGAAACAATCCGCCCCAGAAAAGCGCGAATTTGAAGATTCGTGTGCCATGCAATGCCAATCCGCCCAGTGAGAAATCGCCAACCCCGCCGATGACAAGCACGAGAACTGAAATGGCCACGATGCCCCAGACAATGCCCACCCAGAACGATTTTCCAAAAACATACTTTCGCGGAAGGCCATAATCGTCGAAAGAACGTTGCTCGATGGCGGCCATCACCAGTGTAGGCAGAACGGCCGATGCCAGAAACTCCAACTCCGCAATCAATTCCTGCCAAATCCCGTGCGCCTCGTACGGCTGCACATATCGCACCACGGCGGTGATCAGAACGAGGAACACTCTCCACAATCCGACGTACAGCAGAAATCGCCATCCGGCTCTCAGGCCGTGATCATCGACGAAGATGTTATGCGCCGGCGTGTGCAATGATGGGGGCGGGGCCGTGGCCAACCCAAGATCCGATTGATCGAGCTGTTGTCCCGCCGGGCCCGCATTCGCGGTCGTCGAGCCCTCTTTTCCTTCGTCCATGGCGGAAGTTTCCCCAATCATCCCCGGACATGGTAAAACACTCGCCGTCCCCTCATGAGCAAATTTCTTACGCGCGAGCGTTTCGGCAGGCCTCAGGTGTTGGCGGGATTTCTGCTCCTCGGGTTCCTGGCGCAGTGCGGTTGGTTACTGGTCCGGGGCACCGAACCAAACGAAGTTGAATCTTCTCAGCTCTTCCGCGTAGTGGAAGGATTGCAGCAATGGAGCGGCGATTCGATCGCGGGGACGCCATCCGTCGAGCGCATGGAGGCCGGAACCCCGACCCCGCCCGAAGTCGAGCAGAACGATGGCTACGATCCCAACCACTCCCCGCTCTGGTATCTGTTGGCCTCCGTTCCGCTGCTGGGCTGGACGGGCACAGGACAATCTGGATCATTTCATTATTGGGGATGGCAAGCACGAACTCCTTATCTGATCTTCGGCCTGCTCCTGGGTGCGTCCCTGTGGTATGTCGCGCGCAGGCTCTACGGAAACGCCGGTGGCTACATTGCCCTGACGCTCTATTGCGTTTCGCCCGTGATCCTCCGCAGCAGCACGCTGTACGCTGCACAGCCAGAGATGGGCGCCGCCTGGGGCGCATTCGGAGCCATCTTCACGGCCATCGCGGCTGCCCACACTTTATACGCTCCGCGCGAAGTTGTGGTTTGGAACTGGCGGCGTATCCTATTGCTCGGACTCTCACTCGCGCTAGCCATCGGCTCTCAGTTTTCACTGGTCATCCTGATTCCGATCGCGCTCGGGTTCATGCTTTATCTGGCGCCGACGAGGCGGCCAGCGGCGGCCGCGATTTGGGCGGCGGCGTGCGGGGTTGCGTTCCTCCTCTTGTTCGCTTGCTACCTGTTTCGTCCAGGCGTTTTTTGGCAGGGCATTCGCCACGCCCGTTTTTTCGGAATCACATGGTCGGCGTTTCTTGTGCCAGGAACTTATATGCGGGTTCTCGCGCAAACCGGGCAGAGTGGCCCAGCGCTCTTGCTCGCGATCCCAATCGCTTTGATTACATATTTCGCCTGGCGGCGCTCAAGGTATTTCGGCAATACGGCGCCTCTGATGATTGCAGCGCTGTTTCTTCTGCTAAGCCTGGGCGCCCCGCACTATCCTGGATTCGGATTTCAGCTCATCGCCACGCCATTTTGGTTTGTGTTCGTCGCTGCAATTGCTTCTGACATGCTGGAGACCCAGAGACGCGATCTCATAGCAGCCTGCGTCTGGGGACTTCTGCTAGCCAATGCCTTCTGGAATCTGGCTGAACTGGCGCGCGTCGGAAAGCCGTTATAGCAGCGCACCGCCCACGGCCTTCATCTGCCAGCGCGATTCGGAAGCTGACTTCGAATCCAGTTATCGACGCGGGCCTCCAGCATGTCGAGCGGCAGGCTTCCTCCACTGAGAATGTCATCGTGGAAGGCTCTGATATCGAAGTGGGGACCAAGCCGCTGCTTCGCGCGATTGCGCAGGTCGAGAATCTTCAGCTTGCCGATCTGATAGCTAAGCCCTTGCGCGGGCCATGCAATATAGCGATCAATTTCAGCTTGAATCGTAGGCTCGTCCCCGGCGCCGCTCTCACGGAAGTAAGCCACCGCCTGTTCGCGAGTCCAACCCTCGGAGTGAATTCCCGTATCGACAACCAGGCGGACCGCTCGCATCAACTCTAGGTTGAGCCGCCCATAGTCAGAGGCCGGTTCCTGGAAGAATCCGATCTCTTTGCCCAGCGCCTCCGCATACACTGCCCAGCCCTCGGCGTATGCGTTATTGATGACGTGAAGACGAAACTCCGGCAACCCGGTGAGCCGTTGCTGGATGGAAATCTGCATGTGGTGCCCGGGGATACCCTCGTGATAGGCCTGCGTCTCGTCGCTCACCAATTTTCGATGGGCATAGTTCGAAGTGGCAACCACGACGCGCGCCAGTCTGCTACCATCCGAAGTGCCAAAAACATAGTGTGTGGGATTGTTGGGCTGGGAGGCAGGCGCAGCTTCCACGGTCAACGGAGTTTCCGGAAAAACTCCGAACAGTTCTGGCAGATGCGGCTGCATTTGGCCGACATAGTGCCGGAAATCTTCGACGATCTGATCCGCAGATTTGGGTACATACTTCGGATCGCTATTGAGTGCGGCGCGAAAGCTGCTCAGATCTTTGTAGCCTGCTTTGATCGCAAGATTGGTGAGCAGTCCATTGATTCGTTCGACCTCGCGCAGCCCAAGCGCATGAATTTCGGCCGGTGACATATCTGTGGTCGTTTGCTCTCGAATCGCTTGCTGATAGCGTCGAGCACCGTCCGGCAGGCTGTTCAACCCGATCGTGCTGCGGCCATGCGAAGCGTAATCCTTTGCGGTAAATTCCGCGAAGCGCCGATAAGCGGGCAGCACTTCTGCGTTCACCACTTCCACGATCTCCGCAGTCAAGCGCTTCTGGTCCTCGGCGGGGATGGAAGCGGGAAACTTCTTTGTCGGTGCCAAAAATGGATCTTCCGCAATCGTGCCTTCGCATTGCGCCGGAATCTGCTCAAGCAAAATACGCACCGGCATCAATCCGTCTTTTTCTCCCTGGCGGAGCACGTCGATGGTTTGCTCGAAAGCCCGCGGAATTTGGTGCAAACGTGCAATGTAATCCTCGTAATGCTGCACCGTATCCAGCGGCACCGAGTTCGGAAGATCAGCCAGGCTGTTGTGAATGCCCTGCATTTGCGAGATGGGCATCTCGTAGTTCTTCAGCTCGTAGTCCGCAATGCGGTTGTCCAGAACATGAAGCAGCAGATCATGCGAGATTCGATCCTGCTCGGGAAACGCCTCGGTAGAAATCGCCGCGAGCTTCGCGCGATACGCGCGATCGACCGCATTCTGCTTCACGCTGGCCGCCAGAGAATAGTCATCCAACGCCGCGTTATCCCAGTAGTCTCCTCTGGCAGTCTCGCTCTCCGGAGAAGCCCTCATGTCATCCTCGAACTGCTCCTTGAATAAAGCATTTTGAGCAGCAAGGCGCGCTGCTACTGACTCGGACGGTTGCGACGGAAGGTAAATGAATGGGAAAGGCGCATACTTGGCTTGTGCCGCCACCGGGCCGAATACGCCTTGCAGGCACAGGCCGGCGAGGAAGAAGGCTGAGGCCGAGCTGCGCAGAACAGGAGGCATACGTCTCATGCCAGTTGCGACCTTTCTCGCTTAGTTAACCGTGAGTCCGTCGGATCCACCCGGACCCCAGATTATTCACGTACCACTATGCCCGAGTCTCAGGAAAACTGGAAGTTGTTCCGGCCCAGGTCGCTTCTGGCGGTGCAAATCCTGGAGACACCGCCTCTAACACGCAGAGCCCCGCTTTTCAGCTACTTAGCCTGGCGACGAACCGACTCCATAGCACGAAAGTAATTCTCTTTAGGCACACAACTTCCCATGCCCTCTCATGTTCTAATATTTACAGAGGGAGTGCGCCATGCATCGAAACCTGGAGTATGATGTCCCGGTGAAACCGCTGAATCGACCGACCGGAGCGGCTTTTGGGTTGACATTGTTTGTGCTTGGTTTTCTGGGATTATTTCTGATCCCCACAGCGCACGCCCAGGTTAACGGCATGCCTGCCTCGGTCACGTCGCCTGGATTTGGTGGTCGCCAGGTCAACGGAGTCGCTCCGAGCGTCACCTCTCTTGGGCCACGCGGCTACACGCCCGGTTCTCCCACTTGTTGCTTCAGGGGCGTGACCACAAATCCTCCTAATCACCCGCTGAACTCCCAGCATCCTCATCGTCGCAAGGACGCGTACCTTCCCTGGGGAGGCGGAATCTACTCCGCACCCTATTACGGTTATTCCGATTCCGGAAGTGACGTAGCCGACGATCCGCCGGGCGACTACAACGGAGGGCCTACGATTTTTGACCGTCGCGGCCCCGGAACAGCGCCAGCTCCGGCGCCATATTCGAGCCGCGCGAGGAACAACAGCCCGCAGGACGATCCAGCGTATGATTCGGCCGCGCCCGACGCGCCCGCTTCTGATCAGCCTCAGACCATCCTGGTATTCAAGGACGGGCATCAAGTCGAAGTGGCGAACTATGCAATTGTCGGGAACACACTATACGACCTGTCCAGCGGACATCGCCAAAAGATTGCGCTTGCCGATTTGGACCTGACCGCTACCGCGAAACAAAACGACGACCGCGGCATCGACTTTCAGGTTCCCGCTGCAAACGAAGCGAACTAGAGTATGCCTAAGCCGCGGATCTTTGCGCCGATCACGTTTTCGCTGGCCGCGCTGCTCGGAGTAACGATTTTCCCGGCGACTTCACCCGCGCAAATGCGAGGCGGTGGCGGCGGGGCCACTTCTGGTTTCTCGCGAGGCGTCAATGTTTCCTTCTCCGGACGCCCCTACTCCCGTTCTTTCGGCCGTGATGCAATCTTCCTCGGCGATCCGTTTTATTCGGACTATCAAGTTGCTCCCGTGACAGTCCCGCCCCAGTTTGTCATCGTTCAGCAGCCGGCCCCTGTCGCCGACACCCAGCCGGAAATAAAATCTGAGCCGTTGATGATCGAACTGCAGGGCAATCGCTATGTGCGTTTCGGCGGAAGACAGCAATCCGCAGAACGCGGCGCCAATGCTCCACTCGATTACGCCGAAGCCGATGCGAGCGGCTCACCGCGCATCAATCAACAACCAGCTCAACCTGAACTCCCGCCGGCAGTGCTGATCTTTAAGGACGGTCATCGGGAGCAAGTGCCCGAATACGCCATCGTAGGCAGCACCATTTATGCCAGCGGAGATTATTGGCAAAGCGGTCATTGGACGAAAAATATCCAGGTCTCCGCACTCGATATCCCCGCCACAATCCAAGCCAACCACCAAGCCGGCATCCGCTTTACTCTGCCGTCGGGTCCAAACGAAGTCGTCACCCGGCCCTAAGCTTCCTTGTACAGACATTGCTTGCAATGTCTCTTTCTCCACCACTATTTTCCCACTACGGTAAGCGGTTTTACGCCCCTCCTCGCGCAGCCCGATTATGATAACGACGATGAGACCACCTTGCGACGAACTCGCCATCCGAACCGGACCCTCGGCTGCCCCTAGGTCACCTGCAGAGGGAAGGTGGATCCTGGCTGCGGCAATTCTCGCATCCAGCATGGCCTTCATCGATAGCACGATCGTGAATGTCGCATTGCCCGCTCTTCAATCCAGCCTGGGTGCGACAGTCATTGATGTTCAGTGGGTTGTTGAGTCCTATGCCCTGTTTCTCGGAGCGCTTATTCTGGTTGGCGGTTCTATTGGCGATCTGTTCGGACGCCGCCGCGCTTTCCTGATGGGCGTTATAGTCTTCGCCACGGCGTCCGCGTGGTGCGGACTAGCGCCCAACATTCATCAACTGATAATCGCCCGCGCTATTCAAGGACTGGGCGCCGCGTTCCTGGTGCCAGGGAGCCTGGCCATTATCAGTGCGTCATTCGACGAAAAGGAACGCGGTCGAGCCATCGGCACCTGGTCCGGGGCCACTGCAATCACCACCGCCATTGGGCCGGTTCTGGGCGGTTGGCTCATCCAGCATGCTTCCTGGCGATGGGCATTCTTCATCAACCTGCCACTCGCCGCCGCAGTGATCGTCATTTCCCTGAAGCACGTCCCCGAGAGCGAGAGCACGGCGGAGAAGCATGTGGACTGGCTGGGAGCCGCCATTATCACCGTCGATCTGGGAGGATTGGTTTACGGTCTCATTGAATCGGCTCGCCTCGGCTGGAGGGACCCGCTTGTCTTCGTACCCTTCGCAATCGGCGTCGTAGGTTTGATTGCATTCTTTTTTGTCGAGGCTCGAGTCGCGGAGCCCATGGTTCCCTTGCAGTTATTTCAGTCGCGGCCTTTCAGCGGTGCGAACCTGCTAACGCTGTTTCTTTATGCCGCCACAGGAATCTTCTTTTTCCTGTTTCCCTTAAACCTCATCCAGGTCCAGGGCTATTCCGCAACCGCTGCTGGTGCCGCTGCTCTTCCATTCATCCTGCTTATGTCAGTATTGTCACGCTGGTCGGGAGGTTTGATAGCCCGTTACGGGGCCAGGCTGCCATTGATCGTTGGCCCTCTCATCACAGCCGTCGGCTTTATCCTGTTCGCCATCCCTTCAGTCGGCGGCAGCTACTGGAGCGCATTCTTCCCGGCCTTTACCGTGCTCGGTTTCGGGATGACGGTGAGCGTCGCTCCGCTCACCACCGTAGTCATGGACGCTGTGGACCAGGATCGCGCAGGAACCGCCTCCGGGATTAACAACGCAGTCTCCCGCATCGCGGGACTACTCGCGGTTGCTGTCCTTGGCATCGTGATGCTTTGGTTGTTCAGTACCCATCTTGATCGCAGCCTCGCAGGCGTGCCGTTGTCGACCGAGCAGCGGAAGGAAATTAAATCGGACTACGTCAAGCTTGCCGCTCTTGAAGTACCCGCGGGGCTTGACCGAACTACGTCGAATGAAATCAGGACTTCGGTTAACCAAGCATTCGTTTACGGTTTCCGCTTGGTGATGCTCATTTGCGCCGGACTTTCCGTCGTAGGTGCCGCTCAATCATGGTGGTTGATTCCCGCTCATCCGGACCTGCGACGGTAACCCTTGTGAGGCCCCCGTATGCTATAATAGCTGGTATCCAACACACCAATAAGCTACTGTAAATGCAATGAGTTACCGTCGCTCGACTGAGAACCAGGAACTAAGAACCGAGAACTGAAGCTAAACCTGAGAACCGCAAAATGCCAGACGATCAAAACCCAGAACTTCCATTGACCCCGCCCCCTCCGGGCGAAGGCGGCAATCCCGGCGCGCTGAACATTCAACCCGTCAATATCGAAGAAGAGATGCGCCGGTCGTATCTCGACTACTCGATGTCCGTCATCATCGGGCGCGCGTTACCCGATGTGCGCGACGGTTTGAAGCCCGTGCATCGTCGCATTCTCTACCATATGTTCGACTCCGGCCTGCTGCACAATCGCCGGTACGTGAAGTGCGCCAGAGTTGTCGGCGAGACCATGGGAAAATACCATCCCCATGGCGACACCGCTTTGTATGACGCTCTGGTTCGCATGGCGCAACCATTTTCTCTGCGCTATCCCCTGATCGATGGTCAAGGAAATTTCGGCTCGGTCGATGACGATCCTCCCGCGGCCATGCGATACACGGAGTGCCGCCTCGCTCGCATGGCGGAAGATCTCAACGCCGATATCGACAAAGATACAGTCGACTTCGAGCCAACCTACGACGACTCCAACACGCAACCCACAGTTCTGCCCACGCGCATTCCTAATCTTCTGGTCAACGGATCGAATGGAATCGCGGTCGGAATGGCGACCAACATCCCGCCCCACAATCTCACGGAGATCGTCGAAGCCACGATCCTGCTGGTGAACAACCCAGCCACGCAGCTCCCTGAAATTCTAAACATCGTCAAAGGACCCGACTTCCCGACGTACGGAATCATTCACGGCAAAGCCGGAATCTACGAAGCCTACAAGACCGGACGCGGTCGCTTCATGATGCGCGCCAAAGCCGGCATCGAAACTTTCAACAAAGATCGTCAAGCCATCGTCGTCACCGAGATCCCCTATCAAGTAAGCAAAAAACGCCTGATCGAACGCATGGCCCAACTAGTAAACGACAAGATCATCGACGACATAAGTGATATCCGCGATGAAAGCGACCGCGATGGCATGCGCATCGTCGTTGAACTGAAGCGCGGCGGTGAGCCGCAAATCGTGCTCAATCAGCTTTTCAAGCACACTTCCATGCAGGAAGGTTTTTTCGATGATCTTCCTGGCTGTCGTGAATGGGCAGCCAAAGGAAATGGGCCTCATCCAGGCCATCAAGCATTTCATCGATCATCGCGTCGACGTAGTCCGCCGCCGCACTTCGTTCCTGCTGGCCAAAGCCAAAGACCGCGAGCACATCCTCGAAGGCTATCTCACTGCGCTCGATCACCTCGACAACGTGATTGTCATCATTCGTGCCAGTGCCAATCGCGCCGACGCCCGCGAAAACCTGGTCGCGTACTTCGGCGGCAAGAAAATCGAAATCAACATCACTGGGCGCGCGCCGAAGCTCGATCCCGAAAAACCGTTCACAGGCATTCAGGCCGATGCCATCCTCGAACTGCAATTGCATCGCTTGACCCGGCTCTCCATCGACGAAATCAACAAAGAGCTGAACCTCACCCGCGGCAACATCGCAGAATACGAATCGATTCTGGGCTCAGAGAAAAAACTCCGCGGTGTGATCATCAAAGAGCTCGAAGAAGTCAAAAAGCTCTACGGTGACAAACGCCGCACCGTCATCGAAGACGAAGCCGCCGAGATTCATCTCGAAGACTTAATCGCCGACGAGCAAATGGCCGTCACCGTCAGCCACAGCGGCTACATGAAGCGCACTGCGATCTCCACCTACCGCAACCAGCGCCGCGGAGGCCAGGGGCGCATGGGCATGAAGACGCGCGACGAGGATTTCGTCGAACATCTCTTCATCGCTTCCACCCACGCCTACCTTCTCATCTTCACCAATAACGGACGCGTCTACTGGCTCAAGGTCTACGAAATCCCCGACGTAGGCGCAGCCGGCAAAGGCAAACACGTAGGCAGCCTGCTTGCGCTCCAGCCTGGCGAGACGGTTCGCACCATTCTCGCCGTCCGCAATCTGGAAGAAGAAGGCAAATACGTTTTCTTCGCCACGCGCAATGGCACGGTCAAGAAAACTGACCTGAAAGATTTCTCCCACGTCCGCAATGGAGGCATCATCGCCATCAACATCGAAAAGGGCGACGAACTGGTAGCCGCTCGCCTGACCGACGGCGTGCAGATCGTCTTCCTGGCTTCGCACGACGGCCAGGCCATCCGCTTCGAAGAGACCGACGTCCGCTCCATGGGCCGCAACGCCACCGGAGTCCGCGGCATGAACCTCGGCGAGAAAGACTACATCGTCGGCATGGCCACAACGGTCAAGCCCGATGCGGTGCTGCCACCGGCTCCCGCGAAAGATCCCGCCGATTCGACGCTCGAAGTCGAAGATGTAGGCAAGAAAGGTTCGCTCATCCTCTCCGTCACCGAAAACGGATACGGCAAGCGCACCGCCGCCGACGAATACCGCCTCACCAACCGCGG
>JABDBE010000012.1 GCA_013288805.1 Acidobacteriota bacterium | reverse complement strand
GGCGATCTGCCGAGACGAGTCAACGAGCTCGATTCCAGCCGCGAAATCGTGGCCCATTGCCGCTCCGGCGTGCGCAGCGCCAAAGCGGTAGCCTTCCTGCAACAGGCGGGATTCAAGAAAGTGCACAATCTCGCTGGCGGAATATTGGCCTGGGCAGACCGCGTCGACCCCAGAATGCCCAAGTATTGAAGTCGACCTTCAGCTAATAGGGAGTACAGTTTTCCCGCGAACCGAACTCGCATCATGCCCGAAGAACCCGATGGTGTGCCGTTTTTGTCTATCGGATCGCCATCTCTAGGCACGGTGGGTAAATGTTCACCAATGACGCGCAGCAGGCACCTTGGATACGCCACTCCCGTCATCGACAAACAGCGTACGCGCCTTATTGCTTCTTTTCGAGGAACTCCTTGAAATGCTTGGCAACAGCTTCGGCCATCGATTGCTCGTTCTTGCTTCCGCCTCGCTGCTTATTCACAGAGTAGGCCCAGAGCATTTTGGTCGAGCTGGTTTCGATCAGTTGGACTGAAACATTCCCTTTGTCCTCGATCCCAGCACAGGAAGCGAACAAGCATCGCGCGATTTTACCGCCGGTGGACTCCGTTTTGACTTCAACAGGCGCTGACTTCAGAATGTACGTCGCTTTGGCTTGATCGGTGACGACATCAGCCGGAACGTTTTTCTTGGACATGGCTGCTGCCAGATAAGTCTCAAATCCCTGCTGCGGCTCGATATAGACTGCGGGCCGGGACAGTTGGGCGAATGAGAGTGATGCAGCAAACATCACTAGCGGGATTGCGATTTTCTTCATGACCTGCACGCCTCCAGTAGTGTTAGTTACTACGCTGGTGGTAGCGGCACAAGTTACGGATGTAATAGAGGGACCGGCTCGTCCACAGCCCTGGGGCTAACATTGAGGGCATCGAAGGCACTGCGATGGAGCGATAACGCTTAGATGTGCGGAGAGAAAAGGGGAGCTTATAGCTCCCCTTTTCTTTTGCAAGATTAGCTTTACTTACTGCTGCCGCTGCCGTCCATGCCCGCGGACTCGTTGCCAATAGCCAACGCGTACTTCTTGCCGCTGAAATGAATTTCAGCCAGGGACTTGGTGCCGTCGCCATTGTTCTGCACAACGGCGGCGTCGTGATTTGATTTTTCGTTCAGATCAATCAGACGCGCAGGGGCTGTTGCGACAACTTTGTTGCCCTTCATGATGCTCAATTCGACATTGGGGCCGTTGCCATCCCACTTCACCGAGTAATCGCCCGCGTGCAATTGTTTGCCGCTAACAGTGACTGGATCCTGAAGCTGCATAGAACCCTTATTCGCGGCCGCGAATGCACTTGTCGCCAGCAGCAAAGCCAATCCCAGCAGCAAGCCCTTGGAAGTATTTGCGAATTTCATGAGACTCCTTTTTCTTTCCCGAAAAGCGTCGGGAATCGTTTTGGGCGGCCTGGGTTTTGACCTTCCACGAAAAACTTGCGTTTTCCCGCGAAAGACTTACAATGCTGCCGCGGGGTTAAGGAGAAAGGGCGTGGCCGCAAGACCGCGAACTCTCTGCTGCAGGGATTGCGCTCACCTGGGCCGCCAAACCGAGAATGAGCCAGTCCCTTAACCCCTGAAATTGTTGCCCGAAAGCCGGGTCGACTAATGGCTCGCCCGGGCTTTCGCGCTTGTCATTTCATATACGTTCTTCGATGCCTCGAAGTTCCCTTGCGCTGTAAATCGCAATTACTCACTTGGACGCTTCACTACGAGTGTCGTTAGCAAATGCGACAATCGACACACTTCTCGTTTGTATTGTCTACAAAGAGACATTTTGTTTTTACGAATGTTAACGAAATTTCACACTAGTTCATGACGCGGCAGCAGTCGCGCCTTCCCATTCGCGTCTATATCAAGAACGAACAATCATCTGTTAATAGCAAATGTGAAGCGAGGAATGTGGTCGATTGATTGGGTCCAGATGCGAACGGTCTTCGCTGACCGAGTCTTCGGTCGGTTTGAACGTGGCCCGTTCGACTACGAGATCTTCAGAACTACTTTCCCGAAGTTTTTCCCCTCGGATAACAGTCGGTATGCTTCGACGGCGCGCTCCATCGGCAGAACGTGACCGATGACGGGATGCAAGTGGCCTTGCGAAATCCACATCGAAAGCTGTTTCCATGCATCGCGCATCAACTCTTGTTTCAAGGATAAATAGGTCAACCACAATCCGTGGACGCTTGCACCCTTGGCGTACAGCAGCCGCGTATCCAATTCCGATTTTTGTCCGGTGGCGCTTCCATAGACGATCACGCGTCCGAAATCGCGCAGGCAACGTACGCTCTTGTTTGGGTGTTCGCCGCCCAGCATTTCAAATACCGCGTCCACGCCTTCGCCGTGAGTCAGATCTTTGATCGCCTCTTCATAATCGCACTGCTTGTAGTTGATGCCGTGTTCCAGCCCCAGTGCTTTCACGCGCGCAAGCTTATCGTCGGAGGACGAAGTCCCGTACATTTCGATGCCGAGCAGTTTTCCAATCTGCACCGCGGCTGTTCCCACTCCTCCAGCCACTGCGTGAATCAGCACTCGTGGAACCGTACTCGGCTCTGATTTCTCCATACCGATCAAACCGGCCTTCCAATATGCGAGATATGCTGTAAAGTAATTCACCGGGAAAGCTGCTCCCTCCTCCTCCGTCCATTCTTCAGGCACCGGCCACAACAACTCGGCGCGGGCAGCGATGCGCTCAGCGAATGCTGCCCACTGTGCATAACCCATCACCCGTTGGCCATCGCTTTCCTGCACCCCACAAAACTCGCGGCCAGCCACCAACGGAGGCTTTGGCGCTCCCGGATAGCCGCCTTGCGTCGTCATAATGTCAGCAAAGTTCAGCCCACCGGCGTGGACGCGGACCAACTCTTGTCCGGCAACAGGCGCGGGATCTGGTACATCTTGCAGCACGAGCGCGTCCGGTCCGC
This sequence comes from Acidobacteriota bacterium, assembly GCA_013288805.1. Classification (GTDB taxonomy): domain Bacteria; phylum Acidobacteriota; class Terriglobia; order Terriglobales; family Acidobacteriaceae; genus JABDBE01. Next base: position 63,250 of record JABDBE010000012.1, on the reverse strand, counting down.
CTAACCGACTGATGACAATAGCTTTCATAACTTATGAGTCTAGCAGCAAGCTTACCGCGGACTGCTTCCAGCCATCTCGCATCTTACTTCGGGCTGTGACCTCCGTAATCGCGGAGACTGCTCCGCAGGTATATACTTCCACTGGAATATTTGTACGATGACTCTGTCTGATTTCTGGACAGACAGCGGAGCGTTGTTTCTTAGCCGTTTCATTCATAGGCTCTGCGATATAGATCACTGGCCGGAATAGATTGCGAGGTTGGGCGGCCGGTGCGGGACTCCACGTTAACTCTTAGGCCCGTGGGTTCCGAGGAGGTCCACAAATGGACTTAATAGTTGTCCGTCTATTATTTATTCTTTTTGTTGCGCTCACTTGTTACAAGATTCAGCCGTTCGACCTTCCTTCGAACCTCGATGCGGGACTCGGAGCCCTACTCGGCGTTGCGATCGTCACCTTCGAGTGGCGGCTTCGTCTGGTAAGCCTGAAGCGTTTGATCGGAGCTGCGATCGGTAGCGTGCTGGGCATTTTCGGTGCCTACCTGTTCGCCCTGGTGATTCGCAACAGCATTGCTCCCGGACACACGCAAAGCTTTCTGCAGATCATGGTCATGTTTTTGATGGCCTATGTCGGTCTGATTGTCGGCGCCAACAAAGGCGATCTGCTGAATCTGGCTGCGCTGGGTGGCATTTTCGGGGGCGAGAAGCAATCCAGGAAAAGCTACAAGATTCTGGATACCAGCGTCATCATCGATGGACGTATTGCCGATATCGCCGAAACCGGTTTCCTCGATGGTGTGATTGTGGCTCCGCAATTTGTGTTGCGCGAGTTGCAATTGGTCGCCGACTCCGCTGATTCGCTCAAACGTAATCGCGGACGCCGCGGCCTCGACATCCTGCAACGTCTGCAGAAGATGGCTTCGGTGCAAATCCAGATTGTGGAAGACGATTTTCCCGCAGTTCGCGAAGTGGATCTGAAACTGATTGAACTGGCCAAGCTCTACGAAGGCAAAATTATCACCAACGACTTCAATCTGAATAAAGTGGCGCAACTGCAAGGGGTCGCAGTGCTGAATATCAATGAGTTGGCAAACTCGCTGAAGCCGATTGTGCTGCCCGGCGAAACCATGAAGGTGTTCATCCTCAAAGAGGGCAAAGAATACAATCAGGGCGTCGCATACCTGGACGATGGCACCATGGTAGTCGTCGACAACGCGCGAAAAATGATTGGCAAGACGATTGACATCTCGGTGACGTCGGTATTGCAAACGACAGCGGGAAAGATGATCTTCGGCAAATGGGATGAGCGCGCCATGGCTCGCACAGAGCCACGACCGGCCGTCGTAGTTACAACCGGGGCTGCCACCGTGATTCCGAATGGGGAGCCGAAGAAGACGGCGCCGCTCGTCGTGGAACGGCCGGCAGAGTAGGCTGTGCCGGAAGGCTCAGGTTTCGGCTGGATGGACTTGACCGCCCCGCAGTCGCCGCTTACTGGCGGTTACTGTCCCGAATTTATCGAAGTCACCTTGATGGTGTTTCGGTCGAGGCTGCCCACGATTTTCACGCGTTGACCTGCCAGCCCGTCAAGCTCACTCTCGTTTCCTGCCAAAGCGTACTTCTTGTCCCCCTCGACGAGCACGTACTTGGAGCCGTTTCGTACACACATCTTCGTACATTCCATCGGGCTCTTCCCAGAATCCATGTCGTGCCGCCCGCCGCAACGATCATCGGTAACCAAGCCGGCAAAAACTCTTGCTTTTGGTTTGTTTGATTCCTGATTTGCCGCTGGCTTTCCGCCATCGGCGGCTGCAAACGCGACGGCTGCGCTTGTGAAAAGAACAGCTAAGCTCAAAGCAACCGCTAGCGCCGGCGTAGTACAGAGTGTGACGAGCGTGAACCAGGAGGGCCTCGTGTTCAAATCTTGCTCCTTAAATGGCAGCTTCTTGTCCGTTGCCATCGCTCAGTAGTGCAACTGGATTGCCACGGTGTTCGACATCTTGGTTGCATGTAAGTTATTCAACAGATTTGACTTGGGGTGGCACAGTTCACGGGACGTTGCGTCGGCAGGAAAGAGATTTCCCAGGTCAGAGCAAAATGTGGGTAGGGTAAATCCAGTACGGGAAGCGCAGTGCGACGCGGTGATCCGATTTGAACTGCAGCCCTCTCCCTCGTATACTTGCAGCCCGCTATGAAGGTAATTGTGATCGTACCGGCCGCAGGTTTGGGCACGCGTATGGCTTCGGCACCGCGCACCAAGGGCAAGAAGCCTGCGTCGACCAAGCAGTTCACTGAGCTTGGGGGTGTACCGATTCTTATCCATACTCTGCGGAAGTTTGTGTCTAGCCCAGAGGTGTCCGAGATTTATATTGCGTTGCGAGCGAACGAGATCGAAGGATTCCGCGCCCGACTGGAAAAAGACGCCAAAGACATTCTGCAGAAGAAGATTCATCTGGTCGAAGGCGGAGAGCACCGGCAGCATTCAGTGGCTAATGCCATAAGATCCGTCTCCGCCAGCGACGACGACGTGGTGCTGGTTCATGATGCCGTGCGTCCGTTTGTAACTGAGGAGATCATTCACGACGTGATCCGGGCTGCGCAAAAATACGGCGCGGCAATCGCTGGCGTGCCCGCGGTCGACACCGTGAAACAAGTGGAGCGCACATCCGATGGCGCCTTGATCACCGCCACAATTCCTCGGGAGCGCGTGGTCATGGCGCAAACCCCGCAGGGCTTCCGCTACGATGTGATCAAGAAGGCCTTCGACGAGGCGGCAGCCGATGGATTTGTGGGAACAGACGAAGCCTCCCTGGTCGAACGCTCGGGACACGCAGTCGCGGTCGTGATGGGATCCGCGAGAAATATAAAAATAACTGCACCAGCGGACATGGAGCTGGCAGAGTTTTATTTGAAAACGTAATTTCCCGCCGCGGATCTACGCGGATGAACGCAGATCAGAATGCAACCAGGTTCAATAGGCCTAAAGCACCAGGAACTTACAGAAAAGATTATTGGTGTGTTTTTCGACGTATACAATGAACTGGGCCATGGATTCTTAGAGAGCGTCTACGGGCAGGCATTGGCAATCGCTTTGACCGATGCGGGAATTAAGATACAACAGCAATTACCGATTGCAGTTTGGTTCCGCAATCGCCGCGTCGGAGATTTCAAGGTCGATATGGTGGCTGATGACAAGGTGCTGCTCGAACTCAAGGCTACGCGCACCATCGATCTGGCGCACGAGAAGCAGTTGCTGAACTATCTGCGAGCAACCGACATTGAGGTGGGCTTGCTGCTTAATTTCGGCAACAAACCCGAATTCAGACGGCTCGTGTTCGAAAACGAAAGAAAGAAAATCCGCGTTGATCCGCGTAAATCCGCGGCGAGCGGGGGTTGCTCTTGAGAATTGGCTACGGCTGGGATTCTCACGAGTTCAAAGCTGGCATTCCGCTCAAAATCGGGGGAGTCGGTTTGGCTCATCCGAAAGGGCTCGGTGGCCACTCCGATGGCGACGTCCTTTTGCACGCGCTTACCGACGCTCTGCTCGGGGCTGTGGCTGCCCCTGATATCGGATCGCTGTTTCCACCATCCGATCCTAAGTGGAAGGGAGCGGACTCAGCCGTTTTTTTGCGCGAGGCTTTAAATCGCGTTCGCACCGCCGGTTATGCCGTGGTCAATGTTGACTGCACGCTTATTCTGGCTGCACCCAAGATAGGCCCTCATGCCACCGCTATTCGCGAGTACGTTGCGGAATTGTTGGGTGTCCCGATCGATTGCGTTGGTCTCAAGGCCAAGACGCCGGAAGGCTTGAACACTGACAACGCAGCGATTGCCAACGCCGTGGTGCTGTTGGAAAAGAAACGCTAGCCACCGATTCTCACCAATAAACCGAATTCATTCTCTGGGTTTGATCCGTGTGAATCCGTGCAGATCCGCCGGGTTTTAGACCGACTCAAATTCTCCCTTCAGTTTCTCGTGTCTGAGCTTTGCGGCGTGGACCAGCGCCCGGAAGATCGCTCGTGAAGGTTCGTCCTCGTCCACCGAGCGTTCCGGATGCCACTGTACGGCGAGCACAAAGTGATCTGGCGAGGTACCTTCGAGCGCTTCGATGACTCCGTCTTGCGGAGAGCGGGCAACCGCGCGCAGCCCATCCCCAATAGCATCTGCAGCCTGGTGATGGCTGGAATTCACCGGGACGACAAACTTCCGTCCGTCGGAGGTTTCGACCGAAGAGGCGACGATCCCTGCGAGCCTTGATCCCGGCGACACTTCTACATTGTGGGCTACCGCGACTTGCCGTCCCGCAGCATGATTCACCGGAGACTCAAGATGCTGGATCAGCGTTCCGCTGCGATATACGTTCAGGATCTGGAGGCCGTAGCAGATGCCGAGGACTGGCTTGCGCATATTGTAAGCATCCTGAAGCAGCAACTCGTCGACGGTGTCACGGCCGGCATCGGCGGCAGCGGTTTTCGGGTCTCGGGGCGCATCGTACTTGGCGGGATCGACATCGGCTTTGCTTCCTGGTAGTAAAACTGCGTCGCAACGCTCGATCAGCTTCATCACTTCCGCGGGCGGCTGATCCAAAGGAATCCGAACGGGTTCCCCTCCAGCCATTTCTACGGCCCGTTCATATTGTGGGATGGAGCGCTCGGCATATTCAGGGTCGGTGGAATGCGGAACGGGGATAGCAATACGTGGTGGCACAAATTGATTGTAGCGCGCAATCACGCCACTTTTCTCGCCCTTCACAAATCCGCGAGCAAGGGCACCCGTCTCGGGAATCAGTGCTCGTTTTGGTGTCCCGAGATTTCCACACATGAACAGAAAATTCATTTGCGCGTCACATGGGTGCAACATTCGACCGCTAGAGTTTTCAGCTCAGGAGGATTTATTCACATGAGAACTCAAAGGCCTTCAAAGGCTTTTGTCAGTATTGTTGTTCTGGCCGCGGCTATGGTACAGGCCGCGGTTGCGCAAACTTCCGGAAAACAGAGCCAAATCAGCCACGTCTTGCTGGTAAGCATTGATGGCATGCACGCCGTGGACTACATGAACTGTTCGCAGGGAGTCAAAGGAATAAACGGCGGACAGCCGTATTGCACGAATCTGGCGAAACTGGGCGCAACTGCCGTGAACTATCTGGATACCAGCACGTCGCGGCCCTCCGACTCATTTCCCGGCTTGATGTCGATCGTAACCGGGGGCACACCACGTACCATGGGCGTGTTCTACGATGTGGCTTACGACCGGGTGTACGCCCCTCCCCTGAAAACCACGGGCAATGGGCTTAAAGGCGGACCTTGCACCGTCGGTCGGGCTAACGGTACCTCGAGTGAGTATGAGGAGGGCATCGACATCAACCAGAAATTCTTGAACGGTATCGACGGCATAAGCACCAAGAATGGAGACGGCGGAATCAACTCAATTGATCCGGCGAGGTTGATTCGGGATCCGTTTAACAATTGCCTTCCGGTGTACCCATGGAACTTCGTCCGGGTGAACACTATTTTCGGCGTGATTCACGCCGCTGGCGGTTACACTGCCTGGTCTGACAAGCACCCAGCTTACTCCGCGGTTTCAGGCCCTGGAGACGGGACGAACCTGGACGATTTCTATGCGCCCGAAATCAATTCTGACGTGGTTGCCCTGAAGGGTGTAACGACGCCGCTAGGGCTAGCCTGCGATCCCATTCCAGACCCGAACGCCGATCTCACCGCCTGGACCAACAGCTTTCTAAACATTCAGTGCTACGACACGCTTAAGGTAAACGGCGTTCTCAACGAAATCGATGGCTACAGCCACGACCGCAAGAAGAAGACGCAAGTGCCCACAATCTTCGGCATGAATTTTCAGGCGGTGAGCGTAGGCCAAAAGCTGATCGAGACGAATGTAGGCAGCGGTGGTTACCTGGACGCAATGGGCACTCCAAGCGCCTTACTAGTTCAGGAGATTCAGTTCGCTGACGCGGCGATCGGAGAATGGACAGCGGAGCTGCAAAAACAGGGCTTGTCCGACTCGACGCTCGTCATCATCACGGCCAAGCACGGCCAGAGCCCGATCGATTCTCAACGCTACGTTGGGATCACCACGTCCGGGCCGGTGACGACCTCGCCGAGCAGGCTGATCGACGACTGCCTGCCGCCGTCGGAGTCAAACGCAGGCGGCCAAATCGGTCCCACCGAAGATGACATCTCCCTCTTGTGGCTGAAAAAGTCCTGCAATGCGGCGACTGAGGTCGGGATACTCGAGGCCCAATCTCCAACCTCGAATAACATTGCAGGCATCGGCCAAATCTTCTTCGGTCAGTCGATCAATCAGCTGTTTAACCCACCAGGCATTCCACCAAACGGCGATCCGCGAAGCCCCGACATCGCGGTTGCTCCGAATGTGGGCGTGACTTATTCCGGTAGCACCGCGAAGCAGGCGGAACACGGAGGCTTCGCACATGATGACACCAACGTGATGATTTTGGTCTCGAACCCGAGCTTCGCAGCCAAGACCTTGACCACTCCGGTAACCACGTCGCAAATTGCGCCAACCATCCTGAAGGTCCTCGGGCTCAATCCTCAGAGCTTGCAGGCAGTTCAGACGCAAGGAACGGAAGTTTTGCCCGGAGTCATCTCGGGGAAGAGATAACCGGGGAAATCGTGGCTAAACAGGAGGTTTGGCGGGCATCGCAAAGGTGCCCGCTTTTTTGTGCGCCGGCGAATCGGCACCCGAGACATTGGCCTTCGGGTCACTTCTTTTTCGGCGGTTTTCTTTTCTCGCGTTTCGGTGCGTCTTTATTTCCCATGCCCACAGTTTCCCACATACTCGCCCGCTTGACCACCCTGTGAATCAGGATCGTACTGCCACTTGGTTTGACGCTTCTCCAGTCGCACGTTAGAATAGTTGAGTTTGCCTGTACTTGCGGTTCCGTTCTGGGGCCGTCCGCCATCGTTGCCGTGAGCGCCGACGCGGAAAGCAGCAAGCATAGAAATCATCAGGTTCTGTAGATCGCGCCGATGTGCGACGGGATGAATTTTAGTTCATTCTACAATCGGACGCGCCAGGACTTAGGAGACATAAGCATGTACGCGGTCATCCGCACTGGTGGGAAGCAGTACCGGGTTGCGCCCGGCGATGTCATCCGCGTCGAAAGCGTGGATTCGGAAAAGCGTGGTACGGGCACCGACGGTCGAGTTGAGTTCAGCGATGTTCTGGCGGTTTCGGCTGGCGACGGCCAGATCGGAAAACCGCAACCCGGTGCGCTGGTGAGTGGCGATGTGGTCGAGCAAGGCCGCGAGAAGAAGATTCTGGTTTTCCATTACAAACGCAAGAAGCAGTACAAGAAGCTGCGCGGACATCGTCAGGGATACACGGCAGTACGGATTACTGAGATTGCATTCGATGGGCAGAAGTTCACCGCTCCCGAGCTTCCGAAGAAAGTAGCGAAGCCGAAGAAGGTGGCTCCGGTAGAAGCGGAAGAGGTCAAAGCCGAGGCGAAGGCTCATAAGGCTCCAGCAAAGAAAAAGGCTGTTGCCAAGAAATCGGCGCCGAAGAAAGCTGCACCGAAGAAAAAGAAGTAGCTGAGAGCTTAAAACCAGGAAACTAAGTCATGGCACATAAAAAAGGGCAGGGCACATCACGAAACGGGCGCGACTCAAATGCGCAACGGTTAGGCTTCAAAGCTTTTGGCGGACAACTAGTTCCCGGCGGCACAATTATTGTGCGCCAGCGGGGGACGCGAGTGAAGCCTGGACTGAACGTCGGCCGCGGCAAGGACGATACCCTATTTGCCAAGATCACCGGTAAGATTGTGTTCAAGGACCGGGGTCAGCTGGGTAAATACGTGATGATCGAACCCGTCGCTGTGGAGTAGGTCTTTTCTGGGTACGCGGGCGTGGCGCCCGCGCCACACGGTTTGAAGAGCCTCGCCTTCGGGCCGGGGCTTTTTTGTTTTCGGGTGTTCTTGACGGGCGAGGAAGCCCGTTCTCCATTTATGTTCATCGATGAAGCTACAATCCGGGTGAAGGCTGGGGATGGCGGGAATGGCTGTCTGGCTTTCCGGCGGGAGAAGTATGTTCCACGGGGTGGGCCATCCGGCGGCGATGGCGGCGATGGTGGCGATGTCATTATGGAATCGAGCGAGCGCCACAATACTCTGGTGCACTTCCGTTTCAATCCTGAATACAAGGCGGAGCGCGGACGCCACGGCGAAGGTTCGAACTGTAAGGGACGCGAAGGTGTGGACGTTTTGCTGAAAGTTCCGGTAGGAACGATTGTCTATGACGCGGAAACCGGCGATAAAATACACGATTTTTCCCATGCGGATGAACGCGTAGTAATTGCTCGCGGTGGACGGGGTGGGCGGGGGAATGCGCGCTTTGCTACGTCCACGCACCAGGCACCGCGTGAGCATGAAGAGGGACGGCCAGGCGAAGATCGTGTCTTCCGCCTGGAACTCAAGTTGCTCGCCGATGTGGGGCTAGTTGGTTATCCCAATGTTGGAAAGTCCACGCTGATTTCCCGTATCTCGGCGGCGCGGCCGAAGATTGCCGACTATCCCTTTACGACGTTGCAACCCAACCTTGGCGTCGTCGCCGTCGGAGAAACCAAAGAAGAACGTAGCTTCGTCGTGGCGGATATTCCTGGGCTGATTGAAGGGGCGCACTTGGGATCGGGGTTAGGCATACAGTTTCTGCGGCACATCGAGCGCACGCGCTTGCTGGTGCACATGGTAGATGTGTCGGATGCGAGCGGGCGGCCGGATCCAGTGAAGGATGTGGAAGTGATCAACAGCGAATTGAAAAGCTTTGGCGCGGGACTCGATCAGAAGCCGGTCATTATGGTGGCTTCGAAGATCGATGTCGCCAATAAAGAAAAGCTGGCGAAGTTGAAACGCTATTGCAAGAAGCAGGGTCTCGAGTTGTTTCCGGTTTCAGCAGTGACGGGTAAGGGCATCGAAGAATTGAAATACGCCATGGCGGACAAAGTGGAAGAAGCCCGGCTTCAGGCTTCCGGCGATGGGCTTCAGGAAGAGCCTCTAATTGTGGACGAGCGGGAAACTTAGCAAAGATGGATCCGCGATCCACCCTTCGAGCAGGTCGCAGTTCGACGGAATCCCGTAGTTCCTCGATTTCTGCGTAAAGGCCCATGCAGCCTGAATGGCGCACAAGAACGCGTCTAGGCAATCGGCGGTAGGATCATCTACAAAGGAACGTGCGTGCTCCTCAGTGAATTCCAGGCACAAGCCATAACATCTGATGAGCTTTCCGCGCAACTCCTCGACGATACTCTGTCGGGCAGCTTCCTTGGCCGCCGTTTGCTTTCGACGATCGTCGCTCTTGTATGATTTCTCTGCTCTTAGTTTTCGAACTATCAGCGCGGGATACGCTTCCACAATAATTCGATTGTCGCTCGTTGGACGCATCGGAACGATGCTCGCGGCCGAGCGGAGCAGTGCCGGTGCGCCGCGGTAGAACATCTTGCCAACAGGTACTCCGTAAAGCATCATCGGGCTACGTGAATTTGCGCACACGTCGGTTGCCCGAAGATGTTGCTTGTCCCCCCTCGCGCGGCCCTGACTATAGTCAGTGAGAATTCTTTCGAATTCTTCTTTGCTAAGTTCTTTTACTCTGGCCACGTAAGCATGCCAAGGTGCCGGCCAGCCTAAGTTCTCTATGAGTTTTCTAGGCTGACCGAACGGGAAATCGATTCCGGCGATCCACGGCCCATCACAGCACAGGAAATCGGCAAAAGAATCACGGGTCATCAATCGCAAGAGTTGTCTCAACCGAAGGCGATCGGCTTGGAGAGAACACTCAGCTATCGTGATTGGTTTCCTTGGTCCAGGCGCGCTGGTGAAATCGATGCCGTAGACGTTCATAGTTCGAGGGCAGCACGACGCACTGCGCCCAGCTCTGGAACTATTACACGCGAGTTCTGCAGAGAGCAAGCGTGTCTTGTGTCCTACGCCTCCGGCATATGCGAGCCGTGCTGGAAGTGGTATTGCAGAATTTTCGCGGCGAGGGCTGGGTTCATCGAAGGAGTTTCGGCTTGCATCGTGCGGACCACTTCACCGCGGCAAACTACCTCCGCCGCTGACAGGCCTGCGATTTCCGCGGGCAGCACCAGATTAATCTCCAACTGGACATTGGCGGGAACTAATTCCTCCGCACGAAACAGCAGACCCGAGCGGCTGATATTTTCTGTCGTGCCGGCACGCCACGCATCCTCGCCAATCGGACGGTACTTCAGTGGCAATTGCAGCTTGAAACGTTGCGCGCGGAAAGGCGACAACTTCCCGTTCACAACACCAGCTTCTGCTTGCATGGCTAATCGAGCGGACATGGAGACCTCCTTGGGGACTGGGGCGTCGAGCACCTCGCGCACTTTTGCCTTGAGCGTGAGGAGGGTGAAGGGCTTCTGGAGCAGGTTGATTCCCGGGTCCAGCGTGCCGTTTTGGCCAATCGCGTTTTCGGTATAGCCCGACATATAAAGCACGCGCATTTCGGGACGTCGAGGACCGAGGTGATTGGCCAATTCGCGCCCGGTCATTCCCGGCATGACCACATCGGTCAGCAGCAGATGAATGGGGCCGGAGTGAGCGTTCGAAATCAGAATTGCAGTCGCGGGATCGCCGGCGTCGATCACGGTGTATCCCTGCCGCTCCAGGTACTCGCGCGCCAAGCGGAGAACGGTAAGCTCGTCTTCGACCAGCAGAACGGTTTCACGGCCTTGCTGAACGTCTTTGGCTGCGGCTGCAGGTTGCACGGCGGCCACTTCGCCGGTCGCACTTACTCGCGGTAGATAGACCTTGAACGATGTTCCCTTGCCCGGTTCGCTGTACGCCCAGATGTAGCCTCCACTTTGCTTGACGATGCCGTAGACCATGGAAAGGCCAAGGCCAGTTCCCTTGGCACCCTTTGTGCTGAAGAACGGTTCAAAGATGCGGCTTTGGGTTTCGGCATCCATCCCTATGCCGGTGTCGCTCATGGCAAGCATGACGTATTCACCCGGTTCCGCTGGAGGGTGAAGACGCGCGTAACTTTCGTCCAAAGAAACGTTCGCAGTTTCAATGGTGAGCTTGCCGCCGCGAGGCATGGCATCGCGGGCATTGACCGCCAGGTTCATAATGACCTGCTCGATCTGCCCAGGATCGGCCTTGGTCGCGCCCAAGTCGGCTCCCGGCACCATGACTAACTCGACGTCTTCCCCAATGAGACGAGTCAACATCTTGAAGTTTTCGGTCACGACCGCATTCAGATCGAGGACCTTGGGGGTCAGCATCTGCTTGCGGCTGAAGGCGAGCAGCTGGCGAGTCAGTGCGGTGGCGCGGTTCGCGGCGTTGGCGATTTCTTGAGCCGGGCCCCTGACAGCCGGATCCGGGCCAATGCGCTCCAGCAAGAACTCGCAATATCCTGAGATCACCATCAAGAGATTGTTGAAGTCGTGAGCGATGCCGCCCGCCAGGCGGCCGACTGCTTCCATCTTCTGGGCTTGCCGGAGTTGCTGTTCCAGCGCGCGATGCTCGGTCACGTCCTCTGCGAATAATTCGAAGAACGTCGAGTTGTGCTCGTCGCGAATGGTGCGCCCGGAAAGGCGCACAGTGATGGGAATGCCATCCTTGCGGAGCCAGTCCGCAATCAGCCCATTGAAGCGGTGCGAGGAACGGAATTGATCGGCCACCACAAACCACTGTTGAGTGTCTGCGTACAGGTTGGCCAGGTTGCCGTCTACGAGCTCGGAGGGCGAAGCATAGCCCAACATGCTGACCAACGCCGGGTTAGCACTAAGCAGAATGCCGTCTGAATCGCAGCGGCAAATCCCATAGGGAGCGTTAGTCACCAGCGAGCGGAAGTTGATTTCCGAGCGCCGCAAACCCTCCTGGGCCGAGCGCAGCGCGGCATTGAAAGAGCAAATCAGCAGCGCCACAAACACAAACAGGGTCAGATGTATGATAGCTTTGCGATATTCAGCGGGAGAGTGTTCTCCGGCTAAAGAGAAGTAGGCGCTGACGGTCAGAGCGAAAGAAGTCGCGACCAGCCCCGGCTTCCATCCGCCATACCAGGCGCTAACCATAATGGCGACGGCAAATACGACCAGGCGGCTCTCGACCACGTCCGCCAGCATTAATGCCGGGATCAGGGCGAGGGTAATACTAAGGACGGCGACGCCGTATCGGAGGATGGGCGCCCGAGCCGGGGGAATGTAGCGTGCGCGAAGAAGGGGGAGCTTCAATCGCATACGAACCAACTTTAGTTCCAAAACGGGAACTCCGCGAGTTACGGGAGTTCATGTGGTTGCTGATGGGTGGGCGCTGACCTTACGTACAACCACTGCCACAATCGTTAGGCTGAATGTACAACGAGTAGGCCTGTGAATCGCACCGATCGCCGAAATTTTCGGATTTTGTGAATCAAGAGATACACGGGCACGAAAACAAGAGTCGGGACAGTATGACTATCGGATATCCATGAACATCGCGTTGTTCGGCGGAACTTTTGATCCCATTCACCAAGGGCACCTCGCTTTAGCGCGAGAGGCTCAGGAGCGCTTTCAGTTGGGCTGCGTCTATTTCACTCCAGCCAACGTTCCGCCGCACAAGCAACAGCACCCGATTTCCTCCTACTTTCATCGTTACGCGATGGTTGCGTTGGCCACGATGAATGAGAAGGCATTCGTGCCATCGCTGCTGGAGGCTCCGGGCGAGGCGCCCGTAACCGCGTCCACGGGCAAGAAAGGCCATGCGCAAGCTGGCGCGAATTACACCATCGACACTGTCCGACGGCTGAAACAAACGCTTCGGAAGAGCGATCGACTTTTCTTTCTGATTGGGATTGACGCATTCAAGGATATCGCGAGCTGGCACGATGGGGTTGCGCTGTTCCGCGAATGTGAATTTATCGTCGCCAGCCGTCCGGGATATTCCCTCGCTGACGTGGCCCACGCTTTGCCGGAAACGCTGCGCCCGAGATCAGCCGTGACCAAGCCATTTGCCAAGCAACCGGCAAAGGGCGATCTTGTGCTGCCCGGAGCAACCGTGCATCTTCTGGAGAACGTGCATCAAAATGTCTCGGCTACTGCGATCCGGGATGCCGTTGCAGCCAAGAAGCCGCTGACCAAGTTCGTCGATTCGGCGGTAGCTGACTACATCAAGAAAATGGGATTGTATCGGAGCAAGTAGGCGTTGGTCGTTCGTCGTTCGTCGTCGGCCCCAGTGCGCCGTCCCACAGAAAGAACTCTGTGATCCCAGCCGAAGCAAACGAATTCTGTCATCCCGGCTGCAGCGAAACAACTCTGTCATCCCGACCGAATTACGGCTCGTCAGTTAGAATGAACAGACCAACGACCAACGACGACCGACCAACGACCGCATGAAAAAGACTGATGTGAAGCGACAAGTATCCGAAGCCATTAGTGCCTGCCAGGAAAAGCAGGCGGAAGAAATTACGATTTTAGAACTGGAACAAGGATCGGGGGCCTTTACCGATTACTTCGTGGTATGCAGCGGGAACAACCCTCGACAGGTCCAGGCAATCTCAGACGAGGTCGAGGAGCGACTGGAGAAAGCTGGACAGCGCCCGACTCACATCGAAGGCTACAAGCAAGCCGAATGGGTGCTGCTCGACTATGTCGATTTCGTAGTGCACGTGTTCTCCGAGAAGGCGCGCAAGTTCTACGATCTGGAGCGCCTGTGGAAGTCCGCCAAACGACTGACTCCGTCGGAGCTGGGCAAAACCAAACGAGCTGCAACCCGGAGCGTCGCCAAGAAGCGCGCCTAGAAAAACCAGCCACGGATTTCACGGATTACTAAAGAGAAACATCTTCATCCGTGCCGATCCGTGAAATCCGTGGCTGATTTTTCTCTGTAAATCCTGGTGCAAATGTGAAGCTGAGAATTGCCTGGATTGGCAAAACGAAAGAACCCGCCATCCAGTCGCTAACTGACGAATACCTGAAAAGACTCTCTCGCTATGCCGAATCCCAGGGAATGGCGCTGAAAGATGAGTCCGCTTTGCTGAAGCTGTGTGCTCGGGATGCACGTTCCACAAAGAACACCCTGGTCCTACTCGACAGCCGCGGGAAGCAGCTTTCGTCGGAAGAGTTCGCCGAGTATCTCGGGAATTATCAGGATCGCAATCCGTTGCCGCTGCTGTTCGCCGTGGGCCCAGCCAATGGATTCACTCCCGAAACACGGCAGGAAGCGAATTTGTTACTCTCTCTCGGGAAAATGACAGTTGCCCACGAGTTAGCGCGAGTGGTATTGCTAGAACAACTTTACCGCGCGTTCACTATTTTGAAAGGACACCCGTACCACCTGGGGCACTGAGTCGCTCACGAAATGAGGCAGGTACCTTCGTGATGTTTCTCAACGCCTCGGTGCAGTTTAGCCTAGGAGTAGATTGTTGATTTAAGGAGCCTCCCCCATGAAGAACCCCTTCGACGTATTGCGGATGAAGGAACAGGAAATTTCGAGAATCAAACAGGAAATAGAAGCCCTACGGATCACAGCCAAGCTGCTTGGAGAAGAACCTCCCAGCGACGGCAAAGTCGAGTATCGGCAAGTCGTTAGTATGCCCTAACAAACCCCCGACACTGGCTGTCGATATAGACACGCACTCGCCTGAGTGTATTTCCGCGATGGAATCCAAGCAGAGGGCCGCGGCGGGAGGGCGATCTGGCCACTTCTCGGTCAATGAGCGCTATGGCCTGGTTTCGTAAATCAAGAAGAATCTATTGAGGCAGAAACTGCTCGACCGGACTGCAAAGCCTTTTCGCTGCCGGGTTCACTCACGATACTGGAGTACGACGTCGCTCGGTTTAGCGGGGTTGTAGACAAACTGGAGGCGAAGGCCAAGATACTGGCCGGAGAACTCGGCTGGCAGTGGCGGAAATCTCGTATCGGTGATGCCGAGCCATGCGGCATGGTCCAGTGGGACATCTCCGGTGCTTCCCACCAGCTTCATGCCCGCAATCTTGCCAGTCTTGAGGATGGCAAACTCAACGGACACTACACCTCGCATCATTCTCGGAGCACGTGCCGAAGGCGGACTTAGCTTGTACCAGTTTTGCTTGACGGTTTCCAGCACGCGTTGCAGATAGGGGCCAAAATCTGTGCCCATCGTATCCGTAAGTATCTCGATACCTCTAAGGCCCGCCGTGGTCGCGTGAGGCTGCTTGGGTTCTTGTGCGTTGGAGTCAGATGCGGGAGGTTCCTGCTTCCTTTCAGTTGAAGTGGCGCTGCTTTGTGCGAACACAAAAGCGCTGCAAATCAAACAGGCCGCGACGCGCAAAAGATATTTCATGAAGATTACCTCCGAGGTCCAATCACGCAGCATTCTACCCCGAGCGCGTACAAGATGTACTATGAAGCAGATGAGTGGCGTAACATGCCAATAGCACTCAAAACCCCTCGATGAGCGCTATCGCCTGGTTGCAGCGGTTAGGCGGACGGTGCGCTCTGCGCTACCTACTCCGCTTCCCTAGTGCGTGCCGCACGCTAGCTCTTGCCGCTTATCTTTGATGAATGCGTTGAGTTCGGAAACTGAGATGGCCTCTCCCACCATGACCTGGCTCTTGTCATAAATCTCCTTCAGCGCGGCTGCTACAGCAATCTCGTTAGTGACTCCCTTCGTCACTCCGTCTGCGTCTGTCACCTGCACGCCTCCAAGTGTCATTGTCCTTGAGTGCTGCAAGGCAGTAATAACTGTTTCTACGAGTGGGGAGAACAGTCCCCATTTCTCGACCACGATCCCAATGACCCTTCCGGTCGTGCGCTCTACGAGCGGTCCGCCTGAGTTGCCGGGATTCAAGGCTCCGTTAACGATGAGGTGCTCCACTGGCGTTCCGGCTTCTCCATTGGGCTGTGGACGTACTTCTGTCCAATATCCGGCCACGTATCCCCTGCTCAGCACGGGAGCCGGACTCTCATAACAAAGCGGATATCCCCACGTCTCCACTTCTGTCTCTATCTGTGGCCTCTCACTGCCGCTGAGTTTCAGGACGAACGGAAGAGGTTTGTTAGTGCAGAGGAGGGCCAGATCACGGTCAGTGTCCCGCACCATGCTAGAAAATTTCACGGGTTCATCACTGACGGCCGATACTCCAACCAAGTCTTCAACCCTGCAAGAACCGACGACATGTGAGTTGGTCGTGATCACGTGTCCGCCCGAGATGACAAATCCAGTCCCTTTGGCATGGTCTTTCGGACATTGGATCATCAGGACGGACTTGATCACGCCCTTGCGCTCTGGATTCTTCACTCCGGAGAGCAGTGCCTGAGTTGAGATCGGGATAGCCTGCTTCGCTGCTGCGCCAGCTCCTTGCCCCTCGGCAAACGGACTGAATAGGAACATCGCATTGAGGAGAATCAGAGTTTTGATCATGATGTTGTTGACAACGGAAACGGTCCGTTTGTTCCCACTGCGTTGGTTAGCGAAAAATCGCGATATCGCTCATTGGCCGGGGAGCAAGTGTGTCCTTGGGACGCGGCCCTTCGTTCCGGATGCTTGCTTCGAGCCAAGGGGTCTAGGAATTTCCCCGGACTCTGCGACTACGCGCAGGTTTTCTGTCATGCCGTGTCCCAAAATGGAAATGCCCTTCAATTTCGGCCATTCTTCCCTTGACTTTCAAGCACGATTCCAGTTAATCCTGTAACCGTACGATCAGCCTGAAGATAATGATTGAAACCGCTAACTCATTTGTCTGGAAGATTTTGCATATAAGTCCTTCTAACTCAAAGATCTTGGTGGTAGTCAGGCCCCAATCCCATGATTCCAAAAGATCAGGGGGGAGGGGGTACCAGCTGACGGAAAAGTAAACAGCGCACCGCCAGATTCAGACACGCAAAATAAATCTGCCACAGGCGCAGCCTCCTCGCCCGGGCAAGCACAACTACTGCCCGCCCGAAGAAGGTACAATCAATTATCCCAAGTATGCAGGACATCCGTCGTGGTCTGATCATCGTGAACACCGGTCCGGGCAAGGGTAAGACCACGGCCGCCATGGGGACGGCTCTGAGGGCAGTGGGGCAGGGCATGAAAGTGCTGATGCTGCAATTCCTCAAAGGCTCGTGGCATTACGGCGAACTCGACGCGGTGCAGGCATTCGGCGATAAGTTCGTCATGAAGCAAATGGGACGCGGTTTCGTGAAAGTCGGAACCGAGAAACCCGATCCGGAAGATGTAAGGATGGTCGAAGAAGCGTGGGCGGAGGGCCAGCAGGCGATCCAGTCCGGCGCGTGGGATTTGGTTATCCTCGACGAAATCAATTATGCCATCAGCTACGGTATGCTCGATCCGGCGAAGGTCGCAGAGAGCCTGAAAAACAAGCCGGAGATGGTTCATGTTATCTTGACCGGCAGGAATGCGCACCCGGCGATTGTCGAACTAGCCGATACCGTCACCGAAATGCGCCAGGTGAAACACGCATACGAGAAGGGCGTGATGGCGCAGCGAGGGATCGAATATTAATTCGAAAATTGCAGCTTCTAGCTAGAAGCTAACAGCTAGAGGCTAGCAGCAATCTTCCTATGACTTGGTTTAAACGACAGTCCGGTGAACTAGATGCTACGGGCGAAAAGAAAGTCCGCACAGAAGGTTTGTGGGTAAAGTGTGAGCATTGCCGGCAGATCATCTGGAAGAAGGATTTGGAAGACAATCTGAACGTTTGCCCGAAATGCGATAAGCACTTCCGCATCGACGCCCGAACCCGCCTGGCCCAGCTTTTGGACGACAATCAGTACGAGGTTTTCGACGGCAACCTGGTCTCCACCGACCCGCTGAAGTTCGCTGACCTGAAAACCTATTCCTCGCGACTGGAACAGGCGCAAGCTGAAACCGGATTGAAAGATGCCGTCATCAACGCGCGGGGGAAGTTAAACGGGCGTCCAGTGATTGTGAGCGCGATGGAATATGCATTCATCGGCGGAAGCATGGGCGCGGTAGTCGGCGAAATGATTACCAGGGCGATTGAGCACGCCACCGAAAGCAAGGCTCCCATCATCATTGTGTCAGCTTCGGGCGGGGCGCGCATGATGGAAGGCGTCATCAGCCTGATGCAGCTGGCGAAAATTTCCGCGGCGCTGGCCCGGCTCGACGAAGCCCGGGTTCCATACGTATCAGTGCTGACCGATCCGACGACGGGAGGCGTAACCGCATCGTTCGCCATGCTGGGCGATTTGAACATCGCTGAACCAGGAGCCTTGATTGGATTCGCCGGACCACGGGTGATCGAGCAGACCATTCGACAGAAGCTCCCGCAAGGCTTTCAACGCAGTGAATTTCTGCTTGAACATGGCATGCTCGACGCGGTTGTCCCTCGCAAGCAGTTGAAGCCGTATATCGGGCGGGCGCTGGAATTCATGGCCGCCGCGTAGAGCGATCAGCCGTCAACTGTCAGCCAGCCCCCTTTCTTCCCCGTTCGGCCCACATCTTTCTATGTTGAGTGCTGGATAGTGGCGGACTCCGATTCGCAACCTGCAAACTGATAATCTGAGAGCTGATAGCGAAAGGCTGATCGCTTGCCCCTGTCCTACGAAACCGCGATTGCGCGCATGTACGCGCTCGGTCACGAACTGAGCCAGACCTTGTCGCACAAGTTCGACTTGGCGCATATGCGCGTGCTGCTGGCGGCTCTCAACCATCCGGAACGTCGATTTCCCGGAGTCCTGGTTGCGGGAACAAACGGCAAAGGTTCGACGGCGGCTACTCTGGCTTCGATCCTCCGAGCCTCCGGTTTGCGTACAGGGCTGTACACATCGCCACATCTGGTGCGGATCAATGAGCGAATCCGCATTAATGGCGCTGAGATCAGCGACCACGATTTCGCTTTGCTGCACGACGTAGTCGATCGGACAGCCGAGCGATTGGTCGAAGACGGCGAACTGCCGTGGCATCCCAGTTTCTTCGAGATGCTGACCGCGATCGCATTTGAATACTTCGCGCAAAACAAAGTGGAAATTGCCGTGTTAGAAGTAGGCATGGGCGGAAGGCTCGACGCGACCAACGTGATCGCGCCGCGGGTGAGCGTGATTACTGACATTTCGCTCGACCACCAGAAGTTTTTGGGCAATACCGTAGCGGAGATCGCGCGCGAGAAAGCTGGGATCATCCGTCCCGGCGGAGTCGTCGTGACCCTGCCACAGCAGCAGCAGGCCAATGACGTGATTGGAAATACGATTCTGGAATTGGGAGCGCAGGACGTGAGCGCAGTGCCGTATGTGCCGCCAGTGTCGCCGGGCAGTGATGAGTATTGCGCGCGCAGAAGCGAGAAGCCTTTAATCGCAGAGCCCGCGGAGGAACGTGCGGAGGACGCTGAGAAAAGTCTCGCAAAGTTCGGGAGCTTTGTATCGCGCTATCCGCTCCAAGTGCTAGGCAAACAGATTCTGGTGGAAACGCCGCTGGTAGGCCGGCATCAACTGCGAAACATCGCGCTCGCAGTCGCGACGGCAGAAGTACTCAGCCATCTAGGATTCGCGATTACGCCGGAAGCGATCGAGCGAGGCATTCGCGAAACTCGTTGGCCAGGACGTTTTCAGGTCGTCCCTCCCGAAGGCACAGCGCCGGAGTATGTCTTTGATGTAGCGCACAATCCCGCGGGGGCGTGGGCTCTGCGTTCCGCTCTTTCCGCCTTCTACGAAGATCGCCCGCTTACATTCGTTTTTGGCGCAATGCGGGACAAAGCGATCAGTGAGATCGCTGAGATCCTGTTCCCGCTGGTAGCGCAGGTCATCGCGACCAAGGCCGATAATCCGCGATCGGCCACCCCGGACGAGATTCGAGAGGCAGCCTCACGCACTGCGACCGACATCGAAGATGCTATCGATGTCGCCTCCGCGCTCGATCGAGCCAGTTCTCTCGCTGGTCCGCGGGGCGTAGTAGTAATAACGGGTTCGATATACATTGTAGGAGAAGCAATGCGAGTCTTGGGGGTAAAAGTTTAGCGGTTCCGATGCAGGACATTCATACATCAGTCGGGGAGCAGGCGGAGAGCGAATCGCCTCTGTCTGCGCGGATTTCTCCGGAGCGGACGGCTAAACTCGCCCGGAAAGACGCGACCTCCACGGCCCCGCTCAGAAAATATGGCTTGCTAAGTGCTCTCCGCTCTTACGTCATCTTTGATCTCTTGATTTGGCTGTACACAGTTGTCCTCGGCATCGTCTCCATCCCGGTTTCCCTCTTTGGCGAGAAGAGTCGCATCCTGCACGGCTTTGCGCGCTTCTGGTCGTGGCTGATTATGAAGACGATTCTTTCCCCAGTGAAAGTCACCGGCCTCGATAAGATTGACACATCCAAGGCGCATGTTTACGCCGTTACTCACGCCTCAGCGCTGGACATCCCGGTGCTCTATGTCAATTTGCCGTTCGAATTCCGGATTCTGTTCAAGAAGGAATTGCTTTCGTATCCTATCGTCGGATGGCACTTGAGGCGCTCGGGACAGGTTTGCATCGACCAGCAGAAACCGACGCGATCGATTGCCCACATTCGGTCGGCGGTGAAGAGCCTGCAGGCGGGCATGCCGCTGGTAATTTTCCCCGAAGGCGGCCGCACGCCGGATGGCGAGATCAAGCCGTTTATGCCGGGAGCGTTCTACCTGGCGATCAAGGCGCAGGCGGATATCGTTCCTATCGCGCTGGTCGGAACCTACGAACTGCTGCCCATGAACACCTATCACATCAAGTCGCGACCGCTGGAAATGCGCGTAGGCGAGCCTATTTCGACCGCGGGATACTCGCTGCGCGAAATGGAAGTGCTATCGGAGAAGGTCCACCGGGCGATGGAAGATCTCTATTACGGAGGCGATGCTCCGGGATTGACCAAGCCCGCGTAGGCCCGACCTTCGTCCGGGCATGCAGCAAAGCTCGCCAGTGCCGTCGTCGCGACGCCGCGCCGCTGCCCACCACCAGCGGACCAGGGCGTTTGCCCCTACTGTTTGAATCCTCGGACGATCTTGTTCAGAAATAGCTGAGCCATGCGTCGCTGCGGCGCTGCTTCAAGGCTGCGAACCATCGGCAGACCGGATAGAGTGCGACAACCACAAAAGCCCAGACCAGATAGACAATCGGCAGAGAGAATCCCCATCCCGGCGGTGGAGTAACGGGAAACTGCGCGACGGTCAGTG
This sequence comes from Acidobacteriota bacterium, assembly GCA_013288805.1. Lineage (GTDB taxonomy): Bacteria > Acidobacteriota > Terriglobia > Terriglobales > Acidobacteriaceae > JABDBE01. The sequence continues at coordinate 42,148 of JABDBE010000012.1, read as the reverse complement.
ACTCGAACATCCAGTGGACTTGTCCATAACGCGAATAGCATACGATGATCGCGAGCAGATGGATGAGCGGGATGTGCAACAGATAATAGAACATCGGCACCTTGCCGAAGACGAGCGCGGGTCGAATCCATCGCGGCGCCGTGCCGTCGACAGCCCACAGGAAAAGCATTGCGGGGCCAAGCGTCATCAGAAGGAACAGCAGCGATGGTGGATATTTCGTAGTATTCAGAAATGAGAGAACAGTGAAAGCCGCAGATCTCTGCGTGGTCCAGCGAACTGGATCGCCGTAAACATTGATGCCGCGAAGCACAACAAAAGCTGCAGTCAAGCCGACTCCCAAGCGCAACAGAAAAGCCTGTCGCTGCAGTGGCGGCCAACGATAAATCTGTCCGAGGCCATAACCTGCGGCTGTAACTCCAATCCAGGGAATCAGCGGATACCCTACAAATACGAAGTGCTCCGGACGGTTCAGGATAAAGTTAGGTTGGTGAAGAATAGACCATAGCGGCCCAGAAGACTGCACTGAATCAAGCAGGTTGTGACTCGCGACCATCGCCGCGCCGAACGCCGCCACCATGGATGCGGGCAAATAGACCAGCGCCGAAAGTACGATCATCGCCCAGCCCAGCGCCCATAAGACGATGAGCATCGTAACGTGGTAGTCGAAGTTAAACTGCCAGCCCAAGCACCGGGTCACCACCAGTTCCAAAAAGATCAGCCAGAGCCCGCGAGTGAACAGAAATCGCGACAATTCGGGTTTGGATTTTCTGCGCAGCGAGAGATACGCGCCCGTGCCGGTCAGCAGAAAGAAAACGGGAGCGCAGATATGGGTGATCCAGCGGGTGAAAAAGAGTGCGATCGTCGTCTGATCTAGGTCTGTCGGGCTCACTCCAGGAACGCCGAAGAAGTCCCGCACATGGTCGAGCGCCATAATGATCATGATGACGCCACGAACAACGTCGACCGACTCCAGGCGGATGCGCTTGGCGGTGACGACTTCAGCTATCGCAGACATCGCACCTAGTGTAGCGAACGAACCAATCCCCTTGTCGGATCGAGTGGCCCTGAAAAGCAAGTGCGACTAATTTCCATTCAGCCACTCCTCGTAAGCTTTAAATGAGTAAGGCCGGCCGAGAAAATCGCTCACCAGGCCCGCAGCTGGCTTAGTCCCGCTCTCTTCCAAAACTGTATCGCGATACTTTCGCGCGACGGCGGGATTGGTCAGGCCATCCGCCCTAAACTCCGTGAACATGTCTTTTGCGATCACCAGTGACCACATATAGGTGTAATAAACCGCGGAGTAGCCGTTGAGATGGTCGAATGCGGTCTGCATGTGCGTGTCTGCAACGTATTTGAACGGCGTGTATCGCTCCTGCAGTTGGGCCACGAGCTGAGTCGTGTCCAGTCCTTGCGGGTTGCGGTTATAGAAATTGAGACTCACCGCGGCGTAGAACATTTGCATGTGTACGCCCAGGGCGCGGCCGAAGTCGTCCGCTGCTTTGGCCTTTTGGGCTAGGTCGGCCGGAATGGGCTCGTTGGTCTTGTAATGGCGGGCGAAGGTTTGCAGGACGGCGGGATCTTTCGGCCATTCCTCAAACATCTGCGAGGGAGCTTCGATGAAATCGTTTTCCAAATCGCCGGTAGGCCACTTCGAGCTTCCTCGAAAGATCCCATGCAGCAGATGGCCGTACTCGTGAAAGAAAGTAATCACGTCGTCGCGTTCCATCAGGCCCGGGCCATTGGTGGCTTGGGGAAAGTTACAGACCAGCACGTACTCCGGCGACCGAAAGCCTTCCTTCCCCGTGGCCAGGCTGAACGTTGCATAGTGCTTGTATTTGTTTTCGCGCGGAAACATGTCGAAATAAATCCGGCCCAACAGCTTGTTGCCGTCGAAGACGTCGTAAACCGTCACATCCGGATGCCAAACCTCGGCTGTCGTCACGCGTTTATACGTGATGCCATACATGTGGCTGGTGAGGTCGAGAATCCCCTGTAGAACCCGCGAATATTCGAAGTACGGACGCATGGCCTGCGAGTCGTATCCATACTTCTCAATGGTGGCTTCATGCAGGAAGTGGTGGTAATTCCAGATGTCGACGGTAGTCGCCGTGGGATCCTGGCGCTTTCTGTAAGCCAGCAACTGGTCGTAATCGCGCTGGGCGCCAGCCTGCGATGCTGCGGTAATTTTCTCTATAAAATCGGCTGCGTTCTGCTTGGTCGCAACCATCTTGTCCTCGGTGACATAGGCCGCCCAGTCGGAATAGCCCAGTGTTGTGGCCAATTCGTAACGCTTCTGCAACAAACGAGACAGGACCTCAAGATTCTTCGGATAAGCGCGGTGAGTGTAGAGCTCGTAGAACTCCTTCTGAGCCGCATCATTCGTGGCATACTCGCGGAACGGCAGGTAATCGGTGTTGTCGGTCTTGAGCGTTACTTTGCCCGACGCGTCTGGCTTGTGCGCCAATTTGTAATCTTCCGGCAGCCCGTCCAACTGGGAAGCGTCCAATTGCAACGTCCGCACATCTGCGGGAATATTCTGTTCAAACTCCTGGCCAATTTTTACGAGTTCGTCTTGAAGTTGCCGGATCTTCGCTCGCGTGGCATCATCGCGATCGACACCGGAACGATGGTAATCGCGCAGCGACGTTCGCAGAAAATAACTGCCGGAGCCGTCCAACTTGGAACCATCGAGCGAAGCGAGGACGTTGTACAGATCCTTATCGAGCGAAATGTCCGTCAGCAGTTGACTCGCTTCCTGCTCACACACCTGGGCGGCATCGCGAAACGGCTTTGACGGATGGACCTGCTCGGCGAGACCTGAGCGGGCTGCGGCGTCGCTCGCGATCAGGACGGCGGTGTCGAATGCCTGCAGCGTCGCCTCGGCATCACGCGGTGCCTTTGTGGCCTTTATCTCGGCGACTTGCTTCTTCGTCAAGTCCAGGTCACTGTGGCAGGACGACATGAAAGATTCCGGCGTTCCAGCCAACATGCTGGAAGCACCCGGGGCGGGCGTCTGCGCGGCAAGCGCCGCTGAGGATGCAAGAAACACAACCGCGATTGCTGTCCGTGCGCTTCTCTTATAATTCATCGTTATCTTTATCCTTCCAACTGATGTTCGCACAAATCCTGAGGACCAAAGCTAATAGACGAAAAAATCAGCAATAGGTGAGGTGGCTGGTCAGATTTAGGAGGAGGAACGATCAAGATCGCGTAGGCCCGGACGCCTCGTCCGGGCAGCGAGCGAAGCGAGCCACAGGATAGGGACGGCGGCGCAGTTGGGAGGACGCGGCCGTCCGCCCCTACGTGTTTTATACTTAAACCTATGGCCGACAGCATTCATATAAAGCTTCCTGACGGGAGCGTGAAAGATCTGCCTAAGGGCAGCACCGCTCTTGATGTTGCCAAGTCCCTCGGCCAACGGCTGGCCGACGCGGCCCTTGTTGCCAAGACCAACGGCGATCTCATCGACCTTGCCCGGCCGCTGGAGAAAGATACCGATCTGCGCATCTTGACCGACCGTGACCCGGAGGCGCTCGAAGTCTATCGACATTCTTCCGCGCATCTGCTGGCGGCGGCGGTTCTGGAGCTTTTCCCGGAGACCAAGCTCGGGCACGGTCCTGCTACCGAGACTGGGTTTTTTTACGACTTCTATCGTCCGACTGCGTTCACTCCAGAAGACTTGGAAAAGATCGAGAAGAAGATGCAGGAGCTTGTGCAACAAAACATTCCCTATGCGCGCGAATTTCTGCCGCGCGACCAGGGACTGCAGGAGTTCAAAAAAGAAGGCGACTTCATGAAATGCCATTTCATCGAGCAATTCACCAAGCCCGATGAAAAGATTTCCATTTATCGCACCGGCAAGTTCACTGACTTTTGCCGTGGGCCGCACCTCCCTTCGACCGGCAAGATTAAAGCTTTCAAGCTGCTGAGCATCGCCGGCGCTTACTGGCTCGGCGATGAAAAGAATCCGCAACTGCAGCGCATTTACGGAACTTCGTTTTTCTCGAAGAAAGATCTCGACGACTTCCTGAACAAACAGGAAGAAGCGAAAAAACGCGACCACCGCGTGCTGGGACAACAGCTTGATTTGTTTTCCATCCAGGAGTTGGCCGGACCGGGTCTGATCTTCTGGCATCCCAAGGGCGGAATCATCCGCAAAGAGATGGAAGACTGGATGCGCGCCGAGTACATCAAACGAGGATATTCACTCGTCTATACCCCGCACGTGGTGCGCCGCCAACTGTTTCACGTCTCCGGCCACGAAGGCTACTATTCGCAGAACATGTTCGACTCCATGGAGCTCGACGATGCGGAATATCGTCTGAAGCCCATGAACTGTCCCGGCCACATTTTGATTTACGCAGACTCGCTGAAGTCGTATCGCGATCTTCCTGTGCGCCTGGGTGAGTTGGGGACCGTCTATCGCTACGAGCGTTCCGGCGTGATGCACGGCTTGTTGCGGGTTCGCGGCTTCACTCAGGATGACTCCCACATCTTCTGCACTCCGGAACAGATCGAGCAGGAAATTGGGGGCTGCCTGGATTTTGCGCTCGAAGTGCTGAGAGTCTTCGGCTTTGACCAGTACCAGACCGAGCTCTCCACCTGGGATCCGAACGACCGCAAGAATTTTCTGGGATCGGAAGATCAGTGGAACATGGCCAACCGCTCGCTCGAAAATGCGCTCAAGCAGCGGAAGATCGAATATAAGGTGATCCCCGGCGAAGGGGCGTTTTATGGGCCGAAGATCGACATCAAGCTGGTGGATGCGATCGGACGCCTTTGGCAGCTTTCGACCGTCCAGGTCGACTTCAATCTGCCGCAGCGTTTTAATCTCGAATATGTGGCCGAAGATGGCACGCGCAAACAGCCGGTGATGGTGCATCGCGCGCTGTTTGGATCGATCGAGCGCTTTTTCGGTGTGCTGATCGAGCATTACGCGGGTGCTTTCCCAGTGTGGCTGTCGCCTGTTCAAGCCGTGATGATTCCGATTGCCGAGCGCCACGTTGACTACGCAAATAAAGTCCGCGATCAGCTCAAGGCTATCGGAGTGCGCGTCGAAGTCGATGCTCGCAATGAAAAGATGAATGCCAAAATCCGCGAGCACGCGATGCAGAAAGTTCCCTTCTTGCTGGTTGTCGGTGACAAAGAATCCGAAGCCGGCAAAGTAAACGTCCGCACTCGCGGCAAAGAGAAGACCGAAGACATGCCGGCCGTAGAGTTCGTCGAAAAGATAAAGAAGCTGATCGCGGAGAAATCTCCGACAATCTAGTGTTGTCATCCCGAGCAAAGCGAGGGATATGGGTTCTTGCCGGGGGTAACAGAAACCAGATTCCTCGTCGCTTCGCTTCTTGGAATGACAGAGGGTGGGGTTTGACGGGTGAGGTTGCAGAATGTCATCTGACTTTTCCAAGAAGCGCGTAGCCGTCCTGGGTGCGGGAAAGATGGGCGGAATCCTGCTCAACGCGCTTCTGGAAAAACAATTGTTTTCCAGCAGGACGACGGTGGCAACCGTCCAGCACGAAGAGAAAGCGCGCACCCTCAGTAAGAAGCTGGGCATTCCCGTGACCACCGACAACCGCGCCGCCGCGCGCAAAGCAGACATCATTCTGGTCTGCGTGAAGCCGCAGATTGTTGATCAAGTGATCGAACAAATTCGCCCGAGCGTGACGGAGAATCAGATCATCATCTCAGTGGCTGCTTCGGTTTCGACCAGCCGCATTGAACGGACTTTGAAGCGCGCCGTGCCCGTGGTCCGCGCCATGCCCAACACTCCTTCTGTGGTCGGTTGCGGAATGACGGCGCTGTGCAAAGGAAAGTTCGCCACAGCCCAACACCTGGAGATCGCGAGCGCGCTCTTTGACGTCGTGGGCAGAACAGTCGTGGTCGATGAAAAACTGATGGATGCGGTCACGGGACTGTCGGCAAGCGGACCGGCCTACATTTACATCATCTTGGAATCGTTAGCGGAGGCCGGCGTGAAAGTCGGACTACCCCGCGACGTTGCGACGCTGCTAGCCGCACAGACAGTCTTGGGCGCGGCAACAATGGTGCTCGAAACCGGCGAACATCCGGCGCAACTCAAGGACACGGTGACCACTCCCGCCGGCTGTACCATCGACGGCATTCTGGAACTCGAAGAAGGAAAACTGCGGGTCACACTGATCAAAGCGGTGGTGAAAGCCGCACAGAGAGCCAAAGAACTGGCGAACGGTTAATGGAGGCCGGCCCCGTCGTCCTCTAGAATCTATTCGTGGTCATCGGCGTTATCTCGGATACTCATGGCCTGCTCCGCCGCGAAGCTCTCGCCGCTTTGCAAGGATCCGATTACATCATTCATGCGGGTGACGTCGGCGACCAGAAAATCCTCGACCAACTAGCCGCAATAGGGCCACTGACCGCCGTGCGCGGGAACGTCGATCACGGCGCGTGGGCGCAGAAGATTCCAGCTACGAACGTTCTTCAGGTCGGCGAAATATCTATTTACGTGCTGCACAGCCTGCAGGAACTCGACTTGAAGCCGGAAGCCGGGAAATTTACAGCAGTCGTCTATGGGCACAGCCACATTCCGAAGCAGGAATGGAAAAACGGTGTGCTCTACTTCAATCCTGGCAGCGCGGGACCAAGGCGTTTCAAGCTGCCCGTGACTGTTGGGAGGTTGTTTTTGATTGATGGGAAAGTGCAATCGGAAATTGTCGAGTTGCTGAAGTGAAGGTTTCGGCTCTCAGTTGGCGGTTCTCAGTTCTCAGTTGAACCTGGCTTCCCACGCGTTGCTACAATCCTCACAGTGTCTATCCAATTCAAGATTGACGCTCGAAATGGTGCGGCCCGCGCCGGACGTCTGATTACGCCCCACGGCGAAGTCGAAACCCCGGTCTTCATGCCCGTTGGAACGCTGGCCTCGGTTAAGGGCGTTTCGCAGGACATTCTCGAGGAACTTGGGGTTCAGATTCTTCTGGGAAACACTTATCACCTCTACTTGCGGCCGGGAGTCGAGCAAGTGCGCAAGCTGGGTGGACTGCATCGCTTTATGGCGTGGCCGCGGGCGATTCTCACCGACTCGGGCGGCTTCCAGGTATTCAGTCTTACCGATCTGCGCAAAGTCACCGAGGAAGGTGTGACTTTTCGTTCGCATCTGGATGGCTCATCACATTTCTTCAGTCCGGAAAGCGCGATGGACGCGCAGATCGGCTTAGGCGCGGACATCATCATGGCGTTCGACGAATGTACCGAATATCCGGCGGATCGGGAGCGGATGCAGGCCTCGATGGAACTGACGCTGCGTTGGGCCGAGCGCAGTAAGAAGCATTTCGAAGAACATAAGAACGAAGTCCCGTGGAGAAATTACGTGGGGACAGCCGCCTCCCCACAAACAGAAGCCACGCAAGCATTATTTGGCATCGTTCAAGGCGGTATGGACCTAGCTCTGAGGAAGGAATCAGCGGAGCGGACGATTGCAATTGACTTCCCCGGATACGCCATCGGCGGCCTCAGCGTAGGGGAACCGCGGCCTCTGACCCGGGAAGTCGTCGAATCCACCCTCGAACATCTTCCCACCGATAAACCTCGCTACCTCATGGGAGTGGGCACGCCCGAGGAAATCATTGAATACGCTAACCTAGGGATCGACATGATGGACTGCGTCCTGCCCACGCGCGCCGCGCGGCATGGACTGCTGTTTACCTCAGAGGGGAAAATCTCTATCAAACAGGCTCGGTATGCGGGTGACGAGGCGCCGCTCGACCCGAATTGCGGGTGCCGGGTGTGCAGTCGCTACTCGCGAGCCTACTTGCGGCATCTTTATGCATCGAACGAGGTTCTGGCCCAGGTCTTAAATACCGTCCACAATCTGAGCTTCTACCTTGACACTATGCGGGCGGTGCGTCATTCTATTTCACTTGGGAAAGAGACTGGTTCCCCGTGTGTCCAGTCTCAACCGAAACCATAGCTCGGCATCCCCGGTTCGTGTCCGAAGCTGAAGGAATCTCCGGCCTCATAGCGCGAGAACTCCAGCGGTAAAATTGTAAAGGGCGAGTGCGCCAGCAGGCGTAGCTCGAATTACTTGGAAGAAGTGGGTTTCTAGTCCTCATAATATGGTTCAGCACTTATTGGCAATACAGCTTGGCGGCGGTTCGGCAGGATGGCTGGGGTTTGCCCCGCTCATCTTCATCTTCGCCATTTTCTATTTCCTGCTGATCATGCCGCAACAGCGGAAACAAAAGAAGTGGCAGGCCATGCTGAACGAGCTGAAAACGGGAGACAAGGTTGTAACCACCGGGGGCCTGCACGGTACCATCGTTGCGCTGAAGGATGACTACATCCATCTGCGGGTTCCTCCCGACAATTTGCGGATCGAAGTGAGCCGGGGTTCGGTAGCCTCGGTGACAACCGCTGACGAGGCGGCGAAATGAACTCTGGGATTTTCAATTTGGCAATCGGACGTCATTTTTCATGAATAAGAATCTGGGCTGGAAACTTATCGTTATTGTGGCCACGTTGCTGTTTTTTCTATTCGGCATCTTCGGCATACCGGAAAGATGGTCGGGCAGCGGGTTGCTGGCAGCGTTGCAGAACCGTATTCATTTGGGACTCGACCTTAAGGGCGGGACTCACCTGATTCTTCAGGTGCAAGTGAATGACGCGGTCAATGTTGATTCGGATAACGCGGTCGAGCGCCTCAAGGCCGATTTGCGGGCGCGCAAGATCAACTACACCGAGATCAGCAAGCCCGATCCAGTCAACAATCCCGACAAGGTTGTGCTGAAAGGTGTGCCGCCGGAATCCAGATCCGACTTGCTCTCCATCGTGCAAGATCGCCTCCCCGAATACGATCTGACCTCAGGCGCGGACAACACCTGGACCGTTTCCATGAAGCCGCAGGCCCTGGCCGACCTGAAAAACCGCGCCGTGACTCAGGCAATTGAAACGATCCGAAACCGCATTGACCAGCTCGGTGTCAGCGAACCCATCATCGAAGAGCATGGACTGGGGCAGTATCAGATTCTGGTACAACTGCCTGGCGTCGACGATCCCGCGCGGGTGAAGGAAATCATGCAGTCCACCGCCATGCTCGAAATCCGGCAGTCCTTTGGCGGGCCATATCCCAGTGAGCAACAAGCTCTGCAGGACAAAGGCGGAGTCTTGCCGCCGGACCAGATGTTACTTCCGGGCCGTAGCGTGGGCCCGAGCGACAGCGAGGGCGGACAGGCTTGGTATCTGATTTCGCGCGCCTCGGCAGTTACGGGCCGCGATCTGCGCGCCGCCGACCAGTCTCGCGACGAGAACGGACAGCCTTCGGTGAGTTTCACTCTCACCGGGGAAGGCGGCCGTCGCTTCGCCAGCTTCACCGGCGCTCACGTTGGAGATAATCTCGCCGTCGTACTCGATAACAAAGTTCAGGAAGTCGCCGTCATCAAAGATCAGATCCACGATCAAGGTGTAATCAATGGGCGCTTCACCGAGCAGCAAGCCAAGGACTTGGCTATGATTCTGCGCTCGGGTGCCTTGCCTGCGGGCATCAAGTATCTCGAAGAGCGCACCGTGGGCCCGTCGCTGGGCAGCGATTCCATTCGCGCCGGAGTGACCGCCGCGGTCATTGGCATGTTGGCCGTGCTGGTGTTCATGCTGGTTTACTATCATGCGGCGGGGATCAACGCGGACATCGCCCTGATCCTGAATTTGATCATCCTCCTCGGCTTCCTTGGTTTCAGCGGCGCGACCCTCACTCTGCCGGGAATTGCGGGCGTCATATTGACCGTCGGCATGGGCGTAGACTCGAACGTACTGATCTTTGAACGTATCCGCGAAGAGTTACGCAACGGCAAGACACCGCCTTCAGCGGTGGAACAGGGATTTGGCCATGCTTGGATTACCATCGTGGATACGCACGTAACTACCATCGTTTCGGCGGTCATTCTGTTCATCTTTGGTACCGGTCCAGTGCGCGGCTTCGCAGTCACGCTGAGTTTTGGTCTGTTTGCGAATCTTTTCACGGCTGTGTTTGTGTCGCGCGTGATCTTCGACTGGTTGCTGAGCCGCAAACAGCGCGGCGAAGCGTTGAGTATCGGATAGTGCAATACACATAAGCCCGGACATTGATGTCCGAGTCAAAGAAACGGAGTTCTAAGCGGCGTGGAATTTTTTCGTAATCCCAACATAGATTTTCTCGGCAAGAAGTGGTACTTCCTCGCTTTCTCGCTGGTCTTCAGCGTGGCCGGCGTATTTTCCATGCTGTTCTGGCATGGCATCCCGTTGGGCATTGACTTTCGCGGCGGCACGCTGGTCGAAGTCAAGTTTGCTCACAGCCCTGACGACAACGCCATACGTGCGGCGATGGATCGCGCCGGATTGCACCATGCCCGTATTCAGCGCTTCGGGCAGCCCGAATCCAACGAGGTGCTGATTGATCTGTCGTTGCAGGAAACCAGCGAGCAGGCGCTTGATCAGGGTAAGCTTGCGATCATCAATGCGCTGGAATCGAATGCCCCGGCCGGCAAGCAGGACCTCAACAATACCAGTTTTCTGACCCTAAAGAACTACCTCGCCGAAAAAGATCCGCTGCGGGCAGGAACGGATGCTGAGCAGCGCTACACTGCTCAAGCTCAGGCGATCGTCAACTATCGCGACAAGGTCAAAAGCGGTGTTCTAAATTCACTCGATGAATTGAAGGCAGCGGCCGATCCCGCGGTCGTGGCATCGCTTGGGGATGGTTTTTATCTGTCCGACTTCGGAGTGCGAAATGTAAGCATTGTGGGCCCTCAGGTTGGCCATCAACTGCAAAATCAGGCCAAACTCGCGGTGGTCTACTCGCTGGCTGGTATGTTGGTGTATCTGGCTTTCCGCTTCGAATGGATTTATGGCGTGGCTGCAGTCATTACCGTGTTCCACGACACGCTGATAACGGTCGGCGCGTTTTCTCTGATGAACAAAGAGATCTCGTTAACCGTAATCGCCGCCATTCTGACCCTGATTGGTTATTCCAATAATGACACCATCGTGGTTTTCGACCGCATCCGCGAAAACCTGAAACTCATGCGGCGCGAGAAACTCTCGGACATCGTCAACCGCAGCATCAACCAAACCCTGAGCCGAACCATCTTGACAGCGGGTTTAACATTCCTGACAGTCTTAGCTCTATATCTTTTCGGCGGCGAGGTACTGAAGGGCTTCTCTTTTGCCCTGGTAATCGGTATCTTGATCGGGACTTATTCGTCGATTGCGATTGCGGCGCCGATTCTGGTGGCCTATCAGGATTGGCGGTCGGGCCGCGGAAAGCCACCTGTCATGGTTCCAGTCGGTAAGGAAGCAAACCGCCGGGAGAAGATGAAGGCTAAGGCTTAATTTCGACCCAGACGGCATAACAGGTATAAGTTTGTGATCGGCCGGGATTTGAGGTAGTATCGTCCGGTTTTCAATTCGGCAGGCGCAATCGTTGAACGGGCCGGGAGCAAAGTGGGCGCAGTCGGTGTCTAAAGGGTAGTTAGGGCCCGATGTAGGAGAAACCTTTATGTTTGAAGACAGCCTGATAGAGTCCGGTGGAAGGCTTAAGACGAAGAGAGGCATTTGGACGGTCTTCTCGTTTGTCCTGGAAGCCGTTCTGGTCGGAGTATTGGTGCTAATCCCCTTGCTGTTCACGGAAGCGCTGCCCAAGACGCAGTTGATGACATTTCTGGTAGCGCCGCCACCTCCGCCTCCGCCGCCTCCGCCCGCCGCGGCTCCGGTCAAGATCGTGAAGCAGGTGCAGACCAATATCATTAACAACCAGCTGCGCACACCCACAAAGATTCCTGAGAAAGTCCAAATGATCAAGGAGGATGAAGCGCCACCGCCGGTGATGTCGGCCGGTGTAGTGGGCGGCGTTCCCGGGGGCATTCCCGGCGGACAGATGGGTGGTGTCATCGGCGGCATTATCAGTTCCACGCCGGTTGCGGTGCCCAAGGTTGCCACGCCACAGCGTGTGCGCGTATCCCAGGGCGTGACCCAGGGACTGCTGATCCGCAAAATACAGCCCAACTATCCACCTCTGGCACGGCAAGCACGCATCCAAGGAAGTGTGCTGCTACAGGCCGAGATCAGCAAGGACGGATCCATCGAGAACCTGCATTTGATCAGTGGTCACCCCATGCTGGCACCGGCAGCCATCGAAGCGGTCAAGCAGTGGAAGTACAAGCCATACATTTTGAACGGCGAACCGGTGGAAGTGGAAACCCAGATTACGGTGAACTTCACTCTGTCCGGAGGGTAGACCTGAGGCAGAGGAGTTTTTTGATTGGATGTAGATGTAAAAGAGAAGTTTGAGAAGGTTGTCTCCCCCAATCCTTTCTTGACGCTGGCTCGGGGGCGGTCCGCGGAATTCAAGCCTGTAGCCTCGGCCTACGGATCCGGCAGTTTTCGCACTACAGATCGGCAAGCGGCAAAGCGATTACCAGATTTCTGAGGAGGAAAAAGCAACTCATGTTCGTAGCCAATGTAGCAACCCATACCCTAAGTCATATGTCCACCATGGCGGTCTGGATGTTCCAGGACCAACCCGTGGCCTGGGACCCGATCTCGCTATGGAAACAGATGGGATTCATCGCGAGGACCGTGGTCGTCATTCTTTTCATCATGTCTGGTTGGTCCATCGGCGTAATGATTGACCGCGCCATGGCCTTCAGCGCGGCACGCAAGCAATCGCGGGCATTCGCTCCCGCGGTAGCAGGTGCTCTGCGTGACGGCAAAATCGATGAGGCCATCAAGGTTGCCGAGCGCAACAAGAAGAGCCATCTGGCGAAAGTCGTGACCGCCGGCTTGATGGAATTCCGGGCTCACCAGGAAAGCGGTGAGATTCCGGGCGAGACCATCGAAGCCTCGAAGCGCGCCTTGGAGCGCACCGAAGCCATCGTCCATGCCGAGCTTAAGCGTGGCTTGGGCGGCTTGGCTACGATTGGCTCGACCGCGCCCTTCGTCGGCCTGTTCGGCACGGTGATGGGCATTCTGAATGCCTTCAAAGGCATTTCGGAACAGAAGGCGACCGGTCTGGGAGCAGTCGCAGGCGGTATCGCGGAAGCTCTTGTGACCACCGCCGTCGGATTGTTCGTCGCCATCCCGGCCGTCATGATGTTTAACTACCTGACGGGCCGCGTGGAAGCGTTCGACGTGGAGATGGATAACTCCTCGAGCGAATTGATCGATTACTTCCTCAAGAAGCGGGGAGTTCGCCGGTCCTAGCTCCTGAGCAGGATTGGTTCTCGACCTTGAGTTGCTGACCGGCGCCGGAGCGTTGCTTCGGCGCTGAGTCTTGATCTCCCTGGGGCCGAGAGCCAGTCAAATGTGAGGGCGATGCGGACACGAGCGCGCAGGAGAGCAGATTATGTCACTGAACAAACGGAATGAAGGAGCCAAGGTCAACTCCGACATCAACGTTACCCCCATGGTCGACGTGATGCTGGTGTTGCTGATCATCTTTATGGTGATCACGCCTATGTTGCAGAAAGGCGTGAGCGTGGACTTGGCCAAAGTCAACAACCCGACTCAGATGCCGGATGCCGACAAGGAAGACGCACTGATCGTAGCCGTCATGCGCGATGGCCAGGTATTTTTCGGCAACGACAAAACTCCGCCCGATCAGCTGACCCAGAAAGTCAAAGATCGTCTGGCTAATCGGATTGATAAGCGGGTTTTCGTCCGGGCCGATGCCCGGGCTAAGTTTGGTTCGGTCGTGGCAGTCGTGGATAACGTCCGCGCCGCGGGCGTCGATCAGTTAGGTCTACTGACCGATCAGAAGAAACAAGGCACGACTCCGCCACCGCCAGGAACGCCGGGAACCGGCGGGCAATAAGAGGAGATTGATATGGGAATGACAGCTGGAGGAAGCGGCGGCGGCCAAAGCGCCGTTATCAATGTTACGCCGCTGATTGACGTGCTGCTGGTTTTACTGATCATCTTCATGGTGATCACACCTTTGACCCCGAAGGGGCTGGACGCTCTGGTGCCCCAGCCGCCACCGCCCAACGCTCCCAAGAACAATACGCCGGATCGCACCATCGTGGTGCAGTTGATCGATCGCGGATCGGGCCAGGAGCCAGGGGTAAAAATCAATAACGAAGATACAACCTGGGATGGTCTGCAGGGACGCCTGACCGATATTTTCAAGACCCGCGCCGAGAAGGTGATGTTCGTCAAGGGCGACGACAATGTTCCGTTTGCCGATGTTGCTAATGTCATTGACATTGCGCACGCGGCAGGCGTAGACAAGGTTGGTCTGATCACCGCCAAGATTGAAGCCGGCGGTTAGACGCGGGCAGAGTTTTCATTTACAGAGTTCAGATGCGCTGCCGGTGTGACTTCAAACCGGCTTCGGCCCATGCGGTTCTGCGCTGGCTCGTGCGTGAAGGGTTTTGTCAGATCCCCGGGGAATCCTGGCGAGGGAGACTTATAAAGCAATGAAAAAAAGTGTGCGGTTGCTGGCACTCATGGCGGTCGGATTACTCTTATTGTCTGCGGCGGGTTGCGACAAGCTGAGAGCTCGTGACCAACTCAACAAGGGCGTCGCGTCCTACAAGAATGCCCGTTATGAGGAAGCCATCGATCATTTCCAGCAGGCCGTCACCCTCGATCCCAGTCTGCTGAATGCCCGTCTTTACCTGGCTACTGCCTACGCCCAACAATACATTCCGGGAGTCGACGCCGAAGATAACAACCGTTTGGGACAGCAGGCCATCGACCAATATAAGGCGGTGCTGGAGCGCGATCCCAAGAGCATCAATAGCGTTAAAGGAATCGCGTACATCTATCTGCAGATGAAAAAGTTTGAGGACGCCAAGAGCTACTATCGCAAAGCTCTTGAGATCGATCCCAACGATCCCGAACCTTACTATTCAGTGGGCGTGATCGACTGGACGCAGACGTATCAGCCGCGCATGGAAGAACGCGCCAAGCTGGGTATGAAGCCCGACGAGCAGCTGAATCCGAAGGACAAGAATCAAAAGAAAACTTGTGACGAGCTCAAACAGAAAAACTGGGCTAACATTCAAGACGGCATCGACGCTCTCAACAAGGCTTTGCAGTTGCGGCCGGATTATGACGATGCCATGGCCTACATGAATCTGATGTATCGCGAGAAGGCGGACGTGGAATGCGACGATCTCGCGGCCCGGGCAGCGGATTTGAAAACGGCCGATGAATGGGTCGATAAAACCATGGCGACGAAAAAGGCCAAAGCCGAGAAACAGCCCGGAGCCCAGGGCATCACCATGGATCAGCCTAAGTAAGATCAGCATAATTAGGAACAATCCATCTAAGTGCAACCGAGGTAGCTTTCGTTTTTGAATCGTCACTTCCGTCAGCGAAGCGTCTGACCGATTTGATTTCCTGATCTCGGTCCGTTTATTCTGCCCTTGGGTCTTGAGTATTTACATCGCCGCTTCGTAAGACGTCCGCATCGTCTGTAGGTCGTGCCAGGGCCTAACGAACAGGCAACTAAGCCGTCCAATTTCTCATCAACTAAGCTGCACTCGCATGTACATTTTGACTCTCAATCCGGGCGAGTCGGCTTTCGTTCGCTGCACTCTTTGCGAGAATCTGAATCTCATGGTGACCAACGAAAAAGAGAGCGACGTAAAGCTACAATTCAATACCAAGGACGATCAACTGGACGCGGAGTGCATCCAATGCAAACAGCATTATCACTGGACTCCCGGCTCAGTCGCGATCGTCAAGTCCACCGAAAGTTCAAACTAAAGTCCTTTCAAAAACTCCGACCGCCAACTTCGGGGCCAAACATCCTGTCAAAGGTCACTCCCGGACCAGTGCCTTCCGTCACGTGATCCCTGACTGGTCTTCCCGCTAACATAAGTACCAGCGCGGATGGGGAGACAAATACCATGAAATGGAAGCTCGACCGCATTATCAGCGTGGCCACTTTGGTCACATCCGTAGCGGCTCTAGTCCTCGTACTCAAGAAGCCGGCGCCCGTGGCGCCCGCGCAATCGCCTGCGGCTGCAGCTGCGAATGTCGAGTCGGTGGAGAAGAAACTGGAACAGTTGGATCAGCCCAAAGAACCTGGCCAAGCCCCGGCGCAGGTTCGCTTTAACTCCGACGAAATCACGGCCGCACTGGCGCAGGCAGCAGCGGCGCTTCCCAAGAGCATGACCGCATCGGCGGCGATGGCCGCTCCGGGGGCAGCGGCGCAGACTGGCGCGCCAACCTCGGTTCCCGCTTCGCCCGATGCGGTAATCGGAGAAGGTGAGCCTCAGGTCAAGGATTACAAAGTCGATTTCGATGGCGACGTCGCGCGCGGCCAGTTCGTGACGCAAATCGGCGGCAAGGATGTTTATGTCACGCTCGCCGGACATCTCGGCTCCAAGGATGGCTATGCAACCTTCGATCCCACCGAATTCAAAGTTGGAGACCTGAGTATTCCGGTGTCCATGGTCAGTAGCGCTTTGCAGCAGAAGCTAAGCGAACAGCGCGACCGTTTGAAGCTGCCAGATGATGTGGGCAACATCAAAGTCGAGAACGGCCAACTGGTCGCTACGCAGAAATAGTCTGGCGAAGGGTCGTGTCGTGACTCGCGTCTGCACATATACTGGTGCAGCATTTACCTCAAAAAAAACTCTTAATTCCGCCCAAAATCTAGAAAACAAACGATCAGGATTTTTTCTTCCCGCTAGATCTATGGTTCTAAAGGTAGTTAGAGGCAAAATATTGGAAACATTGGGGTTACGGTGCATTTTCCTCGGCTCGAGTCCCGCCTCGGAACCGCGCGCGGCACTGATCCGGCACGACATTCGAGTTCGCAACATCCCAGAGCTCCGCACTCGATCAAGTTGTCAAAGATTTAATGATTATCTCTGAGATAACCGACACGTGTCCATGTTATCGCAGATGGGCGGGGTAAATCAAGGAGAAAGCGGCGAACTGAATGGAGCGCTGGAATTCGTGGACTTCGCTGAGCTCTTATTCTCCCAGCGAGCCTTGAAACAGGGGATAGAGCTGGTTCCCGATCACGCGATAGACTACGAAGGCACTGCTGGTATCGGAGACTTCGCGGAAAAGAAGCTCGGCTCGGCCGTCTCCATCGACATCGACCGCGTCGATGAGGTCGAGGCGGGGAATGACGTCGAGATGCTGCGTGTCGGTTACGTTGGCCAGCGATTTGTGAAGCTCGCCGTTCACATCGTCGCGAGCTACTAAGGTGATCATGTATTGCAGGCCGGGATTTGCACTGTCTTTTCCGTGCGAGCTTTGTGTCATGCGGGCTTTCGCGGTGAGCACCAGTTCTGGTTCGTTGATATCCGCGAGATCAAACACCTGAAGTTGCACGTCTTCGAAAGTGGGCTGCACTGGCTTAGCTGCCGTTGCTTTGCTTCGGGGCGAAGAAGCTTGAACAGGTTTTGCCGCAGCGCTGCCAGGCGCCAGCTGTGCAGCGCGGGTTCGGATTTCGTCAGCGGCCATGGCCAGCATCTTTTTGCGGAACTGTTCTTCTTCTTGCGGAGTCATTTTGTAGTTGTAAGGCAGCGAGTCGGATGGGTGGGGATCCGAGATTGCGGGGATCAGCTGGTCCTGGTTTGCAGGCTGAGCCCCGGATGACGCGGACGTCGTTGGCGGGCTTGTCGGAGAGGCAGCCGGAGTACCTGCTTTGACCGAGGCGGAAGTCGAGACTTTCTTTTGGGCTTCCTCCGCGGAGATGGCGCCGGCCTGGCCACGTTTCAGGGTCGGCCGATCTTTGTCTGCTGGGGCCTGGTCGTCTTGCGACTGTGGCGGAGTAGCTGGTGAAGACGACGCTGACGCGGCAGGCGTTGCTGAAGGAGTCGCGGTGGGTGTCGGCGCAGGTGCGCTAGCCGGCGCTGGCTGTGTTGTTGGAGCAGGCGGCGCTTCCGGCGGCTTGGGCTTTTCGGCTCCTGCGCGCCGCAATACGGGAGGACCCTCGTCGTCGTTGATCCCGCGAGGGGTCGACGGCGCTGGTCTCTTCCTTGCTGCCATGGCCTTGATGGAATCCGCCGTCTGCCATCTGCCGTCGGCCCACCATACAGTCTCTCCGCTTTCATCTTTCCTTTGCTGCGGGGCGGTTACGGTAAACAGTCCCAGAGAAACTCCGGTGCGTATTCCTTCATAAACCGTGTCGGACCAGAGCGCCATGGGCACTGGAGCGGCCTTGTAGGCGCTGGCATCGTAATATTTGCCGTCGATCAGAATGGCGATTGGAATCAGGCGTGCGTTTCCGTTGGGCCCGAGTTCAAGCAGACCCAGAGCGCGCGGTCCCTTGCTTGTCTTGGCCGCGCGGCTCACCTGTGCGGGCAGGGCTGGGGGCAACGTTGTTTGCAGAAAACTGCACAGCGCGAAGACGCCCAAGATGACGCGCCACCGGGTGGTGCGGTATAACGTTGATCGAGAAGTTGACCGAAAAGGAGAGATACGCATGGATATCAATATCAATGATAAAGCCCCGGAGTTTACTTTGCCTGACCAGAATGGCGACGAGGTCTCGCTGAAAGACTTTCGGGGGAAGTATGTGGTGCTTTATTTCTATCCTCGTGCCGACACGCCGGGATGCACCATCGAGGCTTGCGAGTTCCGCGATTCCTTCAAAAGATCGGAAAAGCTCGGTGCCGTGGTTCTGGGTGTTTCTCCCGATGAACCGAAGGCGTTGAAGAAATTTGAAGATAAGTTTGGGCTGCCGTTCACGCTTTTGGGCGATGCCGACAAGAAAGTTGGCAATGCCTATGGCGTGATCCAGGAAAAGAATATGTATGGTAAGAAAGTCATGGGCGTGGTTCGGACTACATTCATTATTGGTCCAGATGGCAAGGTCAAGCACATCTTCCACAAAGTGAAACCTGAAGGCCATGCTGAAGAAGTGCTGACTTACCTGAAGAGCGCCGCCAAAGGAGCGGCTTAGATTCGCGCTCCGGCCCAATTTGAAGATGAGGCGTCGTCGCATGAAGAAGCTGGAATTCACGGTGAAGTTGGAAGGCCGAGGCACTTCTGTGTCGTGGTTGAACCCGCCCTTTGACGTCGTAAAAGT
Organism: Acidobacteriota bacterium; assembly: GCA_013288805.1. Lineage (GTDB taxonomy): Bacteria > Acidobacteriota > Terriglobia > Terriglobales > Acidobacteriaceae > JABDBE01. The sequence goes on along the minus strand of JABDBE010000012.1, from coordinate 23,145 downwards.
GTTTGGTACGCGGGCGCGAGTGCCGGTTCGCGGGACTATCAACGGGTTTCCATTTCGCTCGTCGCTGATGCCGATGGGCGGTTGCCACGGGATGCCTATCAACCAGGCTCTGCGCAAAGGAGCGAAAGTGGAAGGCGGCGACACGGTTAGCGTGGTCATGGAGCGTGACGACGCTGAGCGAACCGTGGAAGTGCCGCCGATTCTGAAGAAAGAATTTGGCAAGAGCAAGACGGCGCAGGCGAATTGGGAAAAGCTTTCGTTTACCAGTCAGAAGGAGATCGTGCTTTCGATCAATGGAGCCAAGCAGGAAGAAACTCGTGTGCGACGGCTGGCGAAGGTGATGGATATTTTGAAGACGGGCAAGAAATGGACCGGCTAGGCTTTCAGCCTGCGTACTGACTCGGCGATGTCGTTCTCCTGAAATAGGCGGATGGCGGCAATGCCGGCCGCGCCCGCATCCACGCAGGCACGAGCGTTCTCGAGTGTGACGCCACCGAGAGCGAGGACGGGGATCTTCTGGCGGCAAGCTTCGCGCAACCCGTTGAGGCCGGCGGGGCTCGCGCGTGGGGCATCCTTTTTTTCGAAGACTGGGGCGAATATGGCGAAATCGGCTTGCTCGGAAGCGGCTCGAGCTACCTCGTCCGCTGAGTGACAAGAGACGGTGATCAGCGGTCGAGTCGCGTGTCCAGCCTTTGCCCAAATCTCTCGTACTGCCAATGGCGACAGGTCATTCGTCGGCAAATGGACTCCGGCTGCGCCGCAAGCGAGGGCAACGTCGTTGCGCGAATTGATGAGTAAACGAGTTGTCGATTCCCGGTTCTCAGTTCCTAGTAGGGCAGCACGGGTGAGAGTTTCGAGTTCGCGAGTGGGAAGATCTTTCTCGCGTAATTGAATGAAGTCTACGCCGCCGCGAGTGGCCTCTGTGATCTTGGCAAGCAGAGCGTGCTGGCGGGCGGTCTCGTCTCCCGGAAACTGCTTGCGATCGGTGATGTAGAGGAGGAGCAAACTCTTACGGGTTTGTTTTCGCGATTTCGGGAACTCGTTCGGTTGATTCGCCCTTGTGCTTGGTTTCCTGCACGAGGTGGTACTTAGTCAGGCCGTCGCGCAGAAACTCAAAACCTTCTTCCGGCGAGTCCACGATCTTGAAAAGTTCCAGATCCTCGGGAGAAATGGTTCCCGCGTCCACCATGGTTTGAAAGTTGATCAAGCGGTTCCAATACTCGGACCCGTAAATGACGACGAGGATCTTCTTGGCCAGTTTCTGGGTCTGAGCGAGCGTAAGAATTTCAAAGAGTTCGTCCATGGTGCCGAAGCCGCCCGGAAAAATCACGAGGGCCTTGGACAGATAGGCGAACCAGAATTTGCGCATGAAGAAGTAATGAAACTCGAAATTGAGCGATGGAGTGATGTAAGGATTGGGGCTCTGCTCGAAGGGCAAAGCGATGTTCAGGCCGATGGTCTTCGCGCCCGCCTGCTGGGCCCCGAGGTTGGCCGCTTCCATGATGCCAGGGCCGCCGCCGGTGGTGACTACGAAGCGCCGACGGCGCGCGGGAATTTGAACTGACCATTTGCTTAAGAGAAAAGCCAACTGGCGCGCCTCCTCGTAATAACGCGCCATGTCCACGGCCGCAAGCGCCCGTTTCCTAAGGGATTCGAACTGGCCGCCGGAAAGTTGTGCCTCGTTTGATTCGAGTGCCGCGAGTTTGTCCTCGGAGACGGTGCGGCTGTGGAAGCGGGCCGAGCCGAAGAACACGACCGTGTCCTGAATCTGCTCGCGGCGAAAGCGGGCGATCGGTTCCATGTACTCGGACAGGATGCGCAGGATGCGCCCATCGGGGCTGTTGACAAAGGCTTCGTTTTCGTAGGCCAGGGGCATACGTTTGTTGTCACTTTCACTCATAGTCGCGTCATTCCGTGAATTCCGTGAGACTTAGTTATCCGGCGGCCCGTGTGGAAATAATGCAAATCCGCAGGCTCGGACTTACTCGTCTTCAGGGACGTTTTTCCTCGTGGTAGTGAATTGCTTCCGAGAATCCGATCCAAATGTCGAGGATTCCCAGTCCGCTGCAGACTCCGCGAACAAAGCCGTCAGCGACGAATGCCCGCAGTCCTGGGTACACCATGAGAAGATGGTTATCTGTCCACTCCGGTCTCCAGGGAAGAATCACCAGAAGCACGCCGACGACGGCGCACACCAACCCGAAGGTCAGCACAGTAATCCGATGCAGCCATAGTTCCAAGCCCACATAGCGCCTTCGTTCGGAACGCGACGGCGCTGTTTCCACCGCCGTTGCCGAAGCATCCCCGCGCTCCGAGGAAGGTAACTTCGGCCCTAGGGAAGCCGGAGGAATGGTTTGGGGTGTATTCGGATCCGCCGTCACCGTGAGCTCCGGAAGAGAGCCAGCGTTGCGGGCCGGGTTCTGCGAACGCACATTCCCAGCGTAAGAGGATAGAAACCCATTCAGACATTCTACGACTTCAGGGTCTTAATGCGCTCGGCTACATCCCGGTAATCGATGTTACTGCCATACACTTCCATGAAATGGTTGAGGGCGGATGCTTTATCCCCGGCACTCTCGTAAGAAGATGCTAACTCGTAGTGTAGTGCAGTGCGAGTTTCCGCGTCGATGGTGGACAACTTGAGAGCCCGTTCATACCAGCGGATGGCAGCTTCCGGCATCCCTTTATCCAGGAAACACTGGGACAACCACGTGTACGTCTGCATGATTTGCGGGAAGGGATGACCGCGATCCACAGCCTGGCAGACTTTTTGCAGTTCGCCGATGGCTTCGTCCAAGAGTCCCATCTCGCGGAAAGCTACGCCAAGATTGTAATGAGTCTCCGGATCTTCGTCGGTCGCGGCGGAGTCTTCCTCGAGTTCGTGTTTCAACTCGCCGAACATATCCGCAAGGTCGACTCCGGCGCCGGAATCAAACTTCGGCAGGGCCGTACCCGATGCGGGCTTGCTCAAGGGCCGCACAGCTGAAGGCTGATAGGTGAAAGTTGGTGGGGCGGTCGCCGGTTCGTGGGCTGAGCCGGTTTGAGTTGCGGCAGCCGCCATCGCCGCTGGAACCTGCGCTGGTGGTGCGCTGACTGGAATGGCAGCTGCGGATTTTGCTGCGACAGGCTCGGGTTTCGCCTCAGGCTCGGGGACGGCGCGCAGCTTGCTTCGGGGCTCGGCTTTCGCGACGGGTGCTTCGGCCAGGAAACTGTCTCCGAGGGAAGCTTCGAGGTCGGAAACGAAACTGTCCAGCTTTCCGGCCGGCTGATGTTCGGTGGCCGCTGCGGCAACTTCTGCCGGGTGCGGTTCGGGTGCTGGTTCCGGAGTCGGCTCATGGACGGTGGTTTGCGGCAGAAACCCATCGCCGAGTGAGGATTCCAGATCGCTGACCAGCGCATCGAGGACCCCCGGCTTTGGCTCGGGAGCCGGAGTAGCCTCTTCCTCGGGAACAGCGGGGATGTCGGCGACCGAAATCTCTTCGATCGTTTCGGCCTCTTGAGTTGCAGGTTGCGCTGAACCAGCTTCAAGCTCGTCGCGCAGAGCCGACAACAAAGAAGGCTCGGGATTCAAGTGTTCCAGCTTGGTCAACGCCGCGCGAGCTTCTTCGTGCATCCCATTCGAATGGTAGAAGCGAACTTCTTCGACGGCTTCGTTGATCGCTTCCGGACTGGCGGGGCTTGCTTTCGCAACAGTCGCGGCGACTTCCACGGGCTCTTCTGGCAAAGCAGCTGAGCCTTCAGATTCGTCCGAGAGCGAACCTTCCCACTCTGCCGAAAGATCGATTTCCTTTTCTGCCGCAACGGATTCCGGGCCAGCGGATTCTGGGGTGGCGGATTGGATTTCAAACTCCGCGTTTTGCGGTTTCGCCCCAGACGCAGGCGCTGCGGGAGGATGGAAAAAGACTTCCGTACCCGCGACCGCACTCATCGCTGCTTCGGCCGGTGCAGCTTCCGCAATCGTTGTTTCTGGAGCGGCATCGGCAATCAAAGTCTCAGGAATTGCCGGCGGCGGCGCCACATGCATTGCCGCTGGCAGGCTGAGATCTGGAATCGTGGAGGCGCGTTCTTCGTACTTCGCCGCGAGTTCACCGTAACGAGTGGCTTCGTCTGGGTGTCCGGCGTCGTGGTAAATACTCTCAAGGGTGCGACAACAAACCGCAGCCTCGGTGAAACGGCTGGCGCGGGTGTGCAGAGCGGCTAACCTCTGGTTTACGCGCAGATCGCGAGGCGCCTGGGGCAACGCAGAAAGCAGCGGGCCCAAAGCTTTCGCCGGCATGTTGTAGGAAATGAAAAGCTCTGCATCGGTCAGAGCGGCACGAACGAAAAGCGCGACATCGTCAGCGTAGCGCTGATCTATGAAGGGCGCAGTGGCTTCCAGTTCGTCCACCATGACGGCGCCTTCTTCCGGAGTAATCAGGTGCGAACTGGATGGCGTGCCGAGCTTGCCCACGACTTGCTGATAATTGCGGGCGTGCAGCTGATTTTCGGGCTCAAGTTGCGTCAGCTTGAGATAGTAATCGCGCGCTTTCTCCAGTTCTCCCGCCTGCACGTAGGCGTGGGCAAGGAGTTCGTAGACTTCAGTGAGATGGGTGTTCTCTCCAGCCTTATTCAGCAGGTCGAGCAGCATTTCGAGGGCTGGTGGATTGTCCCGCACCGGGCCGATGAGGGAATGCAGATTCTCCAGAATTTTCGCTGAGTCCGCCGCCAACAGCCGATCAGAGTGCTGCTGATAAATACGCAGAGCATCCTCAGCCTGACCCGCTGCAATAAGGGCGTCGGCATAGGACAGAATTGCGCTAATGTCGTTGTGAACGGAAAGTAGCTTCGCTGCCAGCGTGCCAGCCTCAGTCAAACGCCCGGTTTGCAGGTAGGCTTGCAGCAAAGTTCGTAATCCGTCGGGATGGCTGTCGAGGTCCGCAACTTTCTCGAGACACTCGACTGCAGCCGCCATGTCGCCCGCATCGAATGCGTTGCGTCCACGCATGAGCAAAGCGTAGCCGTTGCCCGGATCCAGCGTGATCATGCGCTGCAGAATTTCTTCCGCCGGACCGAGTTGTCCTTTGGCCCGCAGAGTTTCGGCTGCCGCAGAGAAAATCTGCCAGGCTTCTGTCTTCTTGCCCAAGCGGACATAAACCTCAGCCAGCCGTGTCCGCATGGCAACGTTCTCGGGATCCATTTCCAGAGTCTTCTGGAAGATCCTTACTGCCTGTTCTAGCTGACCTTCACGCAGAAATTCTTCCGCCACTTGCAAATATTGAGCGCGGGCATCATTGAAGAGACCTTGCTGGGTGTAAAGTTCGGCCAGCCTGAGCACGCTCTCCAGCGACGACTGCAGCTTGCTCAGCTTCTTGTACATGGCAATCGCCTTGACGGTGAAGCCCTGCGAAGCGTAAGCGTCGCCAACGCTCTTGAAGCATTCCACGGCCTTTTCGGAATTGCCGAGACGCGAGTAGAGGTCGCCCACGGTATTCATTACCGTGAGATCCTTGGGGTCGGCTTTGAGAACTTTTTCGTACTCAGTAATTGCGTTTGGCAGCTTGCCCTGCTGGACAAACTTCTCCGCAGCACTGAGAACCTTCTGCTTGTTGAAGCCAAAACCAAACGCCATAAGAATGCGGACTCCAGCTCCGGGTTCGTCTCTCGTCCGAAAACTTTCTCTACCACACGAGAGTACGTGCCCAAGTTGACCATTCCATCGGCAATTGCGCCTGGTATCAGGGATGGTCTTTAGGACAAGGGTAATTGTACGGCTGGGTACTCAGAATCGTATGGTTACTAAGGGTTACCGAAAGGGAGTGTACGAGTGGGTAACTCTTGCCAATGTAGGCGCCGTCATGCTCGCCCGCGAGGCGGTGCAAGAACTCATTTGGTTCCGCGGTTCTTTGGAGGGTCGAAAAACATCGCGTGGTAAATGAGGTGCGTCGCTGAATCGATCCACTGATTCAGTTCGACCGCAGGCATTCGCACGGCTTGCGCGAGCAGGCTCCAGAAGAAGCTGTCCATCACCCGGGCCAACCCGGGAACGTCTACTCCCGGCCGTGCGCCGGGCAAGTTTTGCAATAGCTGAAACGCGGTCGTGACCCGAGTTGTCGTCCAGGCGTGAATCTGCGCTTGCTTTCGCCCTAGCTCCGAATCAGAGAGCACCGCCTCCTGCCACGCCCGGTATGCGCCCAGGTAGTGGAGATCGTGCGAAAAAGCGCGCGACAATAATTGATGGACAACGGCGCGAACATCGGTAGCGCCGGTTGGACGAAAATCAAGCTGGCTTAGCTTCTCCAGCAACTCATTCATGAGCGCAAGTAGCAGTTGCCGCTTGGAGCGAAAGTGCTGGTAAAAGGTTCCGACTGCGAGCTTCGCCCGGCGCGCGATGTCGTCGATGGAAGTGCTCTCATAACCTTTTTCGCCGAACCAGGCAAGTCCCGCCGCTTTTAGTCGGGCTCGCTTTTCCAGGCTGCGCTTCTGGCGCGGCTCCGGCGGAAGGTCTTCGCCCGCCAGCAGGTTCGGCCGCGCACTCACGCCCGGACGCCCGGACGAATGGTTACACCGACGAGAGCGCCGGCGCAGCACCACAGCATCCAGCCGCCGAAGACGCCCGCGACTTCCGGGGACATATTCGGAAACACTACTGGAAAGAATGCGCTGGAGAACGGATCGAGCAAGAGGGTTGGCAGAGCAATCGAGATCGCACCAGCGGGCCATTGCTCGGGCCGGGGCTCGAAGCGGCGGCACAGACGACGTACGAGCCAGGCCATCAACGGAAAGCTGATCGCGAACAGGATGAGCGTTCCCTTCGAATCGCCGGGACGGAGGATGTGCTGTCCTGCGATTCGCAGTGTGATGGTGGCCGGGAGCCAGATGCCGAGGCCGAAGAGAAAGAGTCGAAGGTTCATAATATGAACATGAATACGTGTTCATATTATACGATTGAAACCTGAAACGCAAGTCCAACATAGTCCCCAGAGAATAGGCCGAAAGTCTCCGTTGACATCGGACTTCGAAGGGGTAGGATATTGCCGTTTGCGGGGAGGCCGCTCATGCCGACGCCAGGACAACATTGCATCCGACTTTCGAGAATCGCCGTAAGAGGGCGAAATGCCGTGCTGACATTGATATTCGCAGTCACGCTAGCGGTCGCAACGACCACATCAGCACAGGCGCAAACATTCACCAAGCTTCACGATTTCACCGGAGGGCGCGACGGGAGAGGACCTTATGCGCCTTTGTTCCGCGACTCTGCAGGCAATCTCTACGGCTCCACTACGGCTGGCGGAACTAACGGCTGCGGAGTCGGCTGCGGAACCGTGTTCAAGGTGAATGCGAGCGGCCATGAGAGCATACTCCATCGTTTCACCGACGAAACCAACGACGGCGGGCTTCCCTATACAAGCTTGATTCGAGACAACGCGGGGAATCTGTACGGCACCACCGAGACGGGTGGTACTTTCGAAACAGGAACGGTGTTCAAACTGAGTCCGACTGGCAAAATTACATTGCTATACAGCTTCACGGGAGGCAACGACGGTGGAGGACCTGCGGGAGGTTTGATTCGGGACGCAGCGGGGAATCTCTACGGTACCACAGAGTTGGGCGGCACTTCAGGACTGGGAACAGTGTTCAAAGTGAGTCCGACTGGCAAAGAAACCGTGCTGCACAGCTTTGCCGGCGCAGACGGAGCACTGCCCTATCTGACGAGCCTTGTGATGGACGCGAAGGGCAACCTCTATGGAGTCACGCAGCAGGGTGGCGCTTCGAACTTCGGAGTGGTTTACAAGTTGAGTAAGAGCGGCAAGTTTACCGTGCTGCACAGTTTTGCCGGGGGCACGTCGGATGGGTGCGAGATTTTCGGAACGCCGGCAATGGACAAGAGCGGGAACCTCTATGGCGCCGCCGAAGCCTGCGGAGCCTTCAGCGAAGGAGTGGTATGGAAGGTGAGCAGCAAAGGCATCGAGACTGTGCTGCACAACTTTCACGATTCAGATTTGAACGACGGCGCATTTCCCTACGCAGGCGTGATTCTGGGCGCAGGCAACCTGTACGGCGTCACCATAGTGGGCGGTAATCCGGGTTACGGAACCGTGTATGAATTGAGTACAGGCGGTGGGATCACGATACTGCACAACTTCGCGGGGACGGATGGAGTGAATCCCTACGGAGGCGTGATCCGGGATGCGAATGGCAATCTTTACGGCACCACCTTCAACGGTGGCAGCGACAACGTTGGGACAGTGTGGAAGCTGGCGCCGTGATCTCGATGGCAAGAGTTCAGTCAGGTAGCGCGGCGTAAAATTGGTTGTTTCTGGAGGCCCAAAGGCATTGTTCTTCAGATTTCGACACGCGTGCCAGCCACGGATCGAAATGCCGCCAGCGCCAGCTTTGGCCTACGACGTGTGCGCTTTCGTATCGAGCGCCACTTGCAGAATGGGCTATAATCGCGCGCGCACGGCGGAGCGTTGAGGTTGGATTACCCGCTTGTGGAGGCCAGTCATGGACTCGTTTCCATTTTTCACGGGCCGACGCTGCACCCGCGTCAGCCGACAGATTCTGCTTGTGGCATGTATAGCGCTCTCCATGATGCTTTCCGCGCAGACGCAAACTTTCACCGTCCTTTACTCTTTCGCAGGCCCGCCGGATGGCAAGGCTCCCGACAGTACCCTTCTATTGGATGGCGCAGGCAACATCTATGGCGTCAGCTACGGCGGCGGCGCTTCCTACGAAGGGACCGCATTCAAGCTCAGTTCCTCCGGTAAAGAGACTGTGCTTTACAGCTTTCTTTCGGGATACGGAAACCGTCCGGATTCGGTGATACAAGACGCCAAGGGTACGCTTTATGGCACGACCACATACGGCGGTTCCTACGGCCAAGGGGCGGTGTTCAAGGCAGATCAAAAAGGAAATGAAACGGTTCTGTATAGCTTTCGTGGAGCGGCCAAGTCCTACGGGTTCAATCCCAACGGAGTGATTCTTGACGAGCAGGGCAACTTATACGGCACAACCGTGACTGGCGGCCAGGCCGGCGGGTGCTTCGGAGGAGGCTGTGGAATCGTGTTTCGGCTGGATCCGGCCCGCAAGGAGACCGTGCTTTATACCTTCAAAGGAGGGACGGACGGCGGTTATCCCTCTGGGCCCATTGTGCGTGACGCGGCAGGAAACTTGTATGGCGAGACTGCGTATGGAGGCGACCCCAACTGCTATTCGCCTCACGGCTGCGGGACGGTTTTCAAGTTAGATCCGGCCGGAAAGAAAACCGTGTTACACATTTTCACTGGGACCGGGGGCGACGGAGAACACCCCTGGTCAGGCGTGGTCCGCGACAACAACGGCAATCTTTATGGCGCTACCGTTGAGGGAGGAACAGGTCCAAACTGTACATCCGCGGAGAACGGCTGCGGCACCATTTACAAAGTTGATAAATCTGGCAAGGAGACAATCCTGCACAGCTTCACCGGGAGCGGAGCTGATTTCCCGCCGATCTACGCAGCTCTTGCGCTCGACGAAAAAGGAAATATCTACGGGACTACTCCGGAAGGCGGGAATCAGAATTGCGGTTCTGGCTGTGGCGCTGTATTCATGCTGGATCCCACAGGCAAGGACACCATCCTGCACGAATTCAGTGGAGGGACGGAAGGAGCAACTCCTGGAGCTGGAGTGACCCTTGATTCAGCCGGGAACATCTACGGCACGACAGGCGTGGGCGGCGATTTGAGCTGCAACAATTTCAATGAAGCCGGGTGTGGGACGGTGTTTAAGATCACCCGCCAGGCGCATAGACGGCGATGATGAAGGAAATTATATGAGGCAACGCGTCCGATCTACCGAGAAAGTCAGGAACCTCGCTCCACCCTATCAACAGCAGTTGACTGCATACGCGCTCGCCGCGGCTGCAGCTGGAGTCAGTATCCTGGCGCTGACCGCACGCTCTGAGGCGGAGATCGTCTACAAGCAAGCCCACCGTGTGATTGGCGACGGCGCCAGCTTTAACCTGGATCTCACCGGCGACGGAACCGTCGACCTGACTATCGAAAACAAGCATCACCACCACTGCACGAGCGACTTTTGCAGCAGCTCGCAATTTCTCAACCTCAAAATGGCTGGAGCCAATCAGGTTGTGTACAACGTCTACGGAGCGGTAGCTATGAAACCCGGCATGCAGATCGGGGCCAAGAATGTTTGGCGCGGGGGCCTGCAAAACATGGCGGTCATGCTGGGTAGCTTTGGGACATCCGGTGTCGGTGGAAGCTGGGTCAACGTCAACAATCGCTATGTGGGAGTGAAGTTCGTGATCAAAGGTCAGACGCACTTCGGTTGGGCTAGGCTGAACGTGAAGGTCCAGGTACCGCAAATCATAACCGCGACGCTTACCGGTTACGCCTACGAAACGATCGCGAACAAGCCAATCACAGCTGGACAGACAAAGGGTCCCGACAATACGGCCATAGAAGAGCCGACTTTCGCGGCGCCTTCTCGTGAACCCCTAACTCTTGGTGTGCTGGCCCTTGGGGCACGCGGGCTCTCCATTTGGCGGCGCGAGGAAATGCTTGCCGGTTGACAGATAAGAAAATCCACCCTAAGCCCGGCACACCGCGGCCAACACAAAGAACAGCAGGGCCAGCAACAACGGCTTGGGTAGCAGGCGCAGCACTTTCCACACTACGATGCTCATCGACTCGATCCTCCGCGCGGGGGATTTCCGCCAAATGAATCTGTCCGCCAAGCCCGACTAATACAATTTGGGTATTGGCACACCACACCGCTTCAATGTAGGTTTGCTGGCCACGAATTGTAAGGCAAGACCCGCGATTGGAGGCAAGTTTTTTATGACGTGGATCCGCACCGTTCCTCTTTCTGAGGCGGATGAGAAGCTGCGCAAAGCCATGGAAGACCAGAAATTGCTCTATCCCAAGGAGTACGCCACCCCGGTGCATCCTGTCGAAGGCGGTGGTTCTTCGATCGTTGCCTCCCACAGCCTGATTCCGGAAGCGCTCTATCACGCCTTCGCGACTTTTGGCACGCTCATGTCGCCCGATTTGCCTCTCAGTCGCCGGCAGCACGAATTGATCACCACGATGGTTTCTGTCACCAACCGGTGTGTGTATTGAATCGAATCACACGCAGAGTTTCTGCGTAGAATAACGTTGGATGAAGGACTCATCGAAGCGTTGAAGAGGGACTACACGACCGCTCCCATCACCGAGCAAGAGCGCGCGATGCTGGACTACGTGGTCAAACTTACCAAAGACGCTACCAAAGTCTGGAAAGATGATCATGACCGCCTGCGGGGCGCGGGATTCGACGACAAAGCAATTTTGCAGATCACACTCATCGCATCGTGGTTCAACTACATCAATCGCGTGGCAGATTCTCTGGGCGTCGGGCGTGAATAGTCTGCTGCCTGCATGACGGATGCAATCCGGGAAGCTCACCCTGCCAGGAGACCCACCCTTCATCGCTTTACCAACTCGACCGGCCCGTAAGGCGCTAACATCGATACGTGGAGCGCCGCTCGCTTTTCGAATATCTCGACCATTTTCTGCAAAGAGGGAACGAGACTGCCTACGTGCAGCCTCACGGATATCGCACCGCGCGCTGGTCATACCGGCAGGTTGCGGATCTCGCGTTCCAATTTGCCCGCGAACTGGATGCTCGTTCGATTACGAAGGGCGAAAGGATTTTGCTATGGGGCCCGAATTCGGCCGAATGGGTTGCAGTGTTCTTGGGATGCGCTTTGCGTGGCGTCGTGGTCGTGCCCATGGACGACGTGGCAAGCCCTGACTTCGCTTTACGAGTGCATCAACAGGTCGACGCCAAGTTGCAGGTGTGCTCGCGTGACCACGTGCAACAGTCGATCACAGCCCTCACTTTGGAGGAGTTGCCGGCAGCATTGGCTGCACACTCGACCGCGGCGTATCCCGCCGTCGATATCGAAACGGCAGACACGCTGGAGATCGTATTCACTTCTGGCACTACCGCCGAGCCCAAAGGAGTTGTGATTACACATGGCAATGTTCTCGCGAACATTGCACCATTGGAATTAGAGATTCGGAAATATCTTAAATACGAGCGATGGGTGCACCCGGTTCGCTTCTTAAACTTGTTGCCGCTCAGCCACGTGTTCGGGCAATTTCTTGGAATCTTTCTGCCTCAGCTCATGGGCGGAACGGTGATTTTTCAGAACACATTTAAACCAGCGGAAGTAATCGGAACGATTCATCGCGAGCGCGTTTCAGTATTGGTCGCGGTGCCGCGCGTGTTGCAATCTCTGAAGGAGAAGATCGAACGCGATCTCGAAGGCGAAGGTCGTGCGGAACAGTTCCGGCAGGCGTTTCACGCTGCAGAGGGTAAACATTTTCTCCATCGCTGGTGGATCTTCCGCCGCATCCATCGTCAGTTTGGATGGAAATTCTGGGCCTTCATCTCAGGCGGGGCGGCGCTCGACCGCGACACCGAAGAATTCTGGGGACGCCTCGGCTACGCCGCCATACAAGGATATGGCCTCACTGAAACCACTTCGCTCATCAGCCTGAACCATCCTTTTCGGCTGGGCAAAGGCTCGATCGGGAAAGTGTTGGCGGGACGCGAAATAAAACTCGCGGAAGATGGAGAAATTCTGGTGCGCGGCGGCGGAGTCGCCGCGGGTTACTGGAATGGAAACGAGCTGCGTTCTGTTGCGACCGATGACGGCTGGTATCGCACTGGCGATGTAGGCGAACTCGATGCCGAGGGCAACCTTTATTTCAAGGGACGAAAAAAAGACGTTATCGTGACGCCGGCGGGAATGAACGTTTATCCCGACGATCTGGAAGCGGCGCTGCGCTGCCAGCCAGAGGTGAAAGACGCAGTTGTGGTTGCGCTGCCGCGCAATGGAAACGCGGAACCTTGCGCAGCGATCATTCTTCGTAATAGTGACGCCGATCCTGAACCTGTGGTGAAGCGCGCAAACGAGTCTCTGGCCGAGTATCAGCGTCTGAACCACTGGGTCGTATGGCCAGAGGAAGATTTTCCGCGCACTTCGACACAGAAGCCGCTCCGAAACGCAATTCAGCAGGCCGTGCAAGCTCAGCTGGCGCAGAAATCTCTTGACCAGATGCCTTCGAGTCCTCTGGCTGAATTGATTGCGCGAATCACAAAACGTTCGCCATCGCAGCTTGCGCCGGGTGCGAAGCTCGAGTCTGAGCTGAACCTTGGTTCGCTCGACCGCGTCGAGTTACTGAGCGCGCTCGAAGATCGATATCAGATTGATCTCAGCGAGACTCGGTTTGCGTCCGTGAATACGGTCGGTGAGCTGGAGCGGATGTTGCAGGGCAAGCTTCCGCCGCGAACGCCTTACCACTATCCGCGCTGGGTGCAGCGCTGGCCGATTACGTGGATCCGTCTCGCGGTGCATTACCTGTTGTTGCGGCCGGCCGTATTCTTCTTGGGATGGCCTCGCGTTGAGGGCCGACAGAATTTGCACGGAGTGCGCGGGCCGGTGCTCGTCATCTGCAATCATATTGGCGATGTCGATCCAGGATTCGTCCTGACCGCTCTTCCCGCTCGGCTGCGGCACAAGCTGGCAATCGCGACCGGCGGTGAGGCGCTCGAGATCCTGCGCACTCCGCCTAATATGCGAGGTTTTGTTGGGCGTGCCTACGACCGCGTAAAGTGGGCTCTCGGTGTATCGTTGCTCAATCTTTTTCCGTTGCCGCGCGAAGCGGGATTCCGCGAGAGCTTCGCCTACGCCGGAGAGTCCGTCGATCGCGGCTACAGCGTACTCGTCTTTCCCGAGGGCCGACATACAACCGATGGCAAGTTGCTTCCGTTTCGCGCGGGCATTGGACTATTAGCTAACAACCTGCAAATTCCGATCGTGCCTATGCGTATTGATGGATTATTCGAGGTGAAGCAGGCAGGGAGGAAATTCACGCGTCCCGGTCAGATCAAAGTAACGATCGGCGCACCAGTTCAATTCGAGTCGGGAAGCGACCCCGAGTGGATTGCGCGAGAACTGCAAAGGAAAATGCAAAACTTGTGAAGTTCCCGTTGTCTCATGCGAACGCCACGCCAAGGTAAACCAAAACGCGCTTGGCGCATGTCGCGAGGAAATGGCGCGCGGCCTGCAGCTTGGTTATAATTCGGCCATGAAAAACAACCTATTGTTCACTGCCGCCGTAACGTTCGCGATAATTTTCTGGTCGCTTGCCAGCGCGGCCAAAACTGTGGTCCAGATGAAAGATGCCCAGGGCAATAGCGTGGGCACAATTACGATATCGGAAAGCGGAACCGGTTCGAAGGGCACGGGTGTGGGGCTCAAACTCGACCTGCACGGCCTGCCGCCGGGGACGCACGGGATCCATTTTCATCAGACCGCGAAGTGCGATGGCCCCGATTTCAAGTCTGCAGGACCGCACTTCAATCCAGACGGAAAAAAGCACGGCCTTCAGAGTCCCGATGGACATCACGCGGGTGACATGATGAACCTCACTGTCACCGGCCAAGGCACGGCGAAGCTCAAGCTAACTGACAGTGACGTGGTTCTGGGAGATGGAAGCAACAGCCACTCGCTGTTCAGTAACGGCGGAACTGCGCTAGTCATTCATGCCGACGCGGATGACATGAAGACTGATCCGTCGGGAAACTCAGGCGCCCGCATTGCCTGTGGCGTCGTGACCAAATAGATTGCGGCTAGTGAGCGGGCGCGGGCTGCGGAGTTTTAGCCGGCGCGATATCAATGTGGACTGCTGGTGAATTGTCTTGTTTTCGGGTATCCACGGAGACTACTCCGAGCTCCCCGTTGGAATCCAACGACTGAAGGGTCTGCGTCTCCCGAGTTGTTCCGGAGGTTCCCGACCGAACAATGTCGATTGCCTCTTGCGTGACTCGAAGGCTGCCACTTGGCTCTGCCGGGTTTCTCTGTTCTACCAGCGTTTGCGTGGTTTGCACGCCATCGGCCTTGCGATGAACCGTCGTGACCTCCTGGTTCAAGTGCAGGCTATCGTCAATCGGAGTCCCGGGAAGGTTGGTTGAGTAGGTTGCCACCGTCTCGCGTTTCTCGCCCGCGGCATTTTCAGACTCCTTGCTTATTGTCCGCTCGACCACAGACAAGTTCCCGTCAGTTCCCGGGCGCAGGACGCGCTCTTCTTTGGTTCTGGTGCGATCCTTGCCGTCGTCCTTAACTGTGCCCTCTCGAACTTCGCTGAGCTGCCAGTTGCCGTTGGAGTCGGGCAGCGAAGTGGACTTGTGAAATTCAACATTGTGATCGCCAGTCTTGGTTTCGCGGTCCGTGGTCTGTACGGACGGGGTTAGACCGCCGTTCGCTGAGGCCGTAAGAAGCGTGGTCTTGGTCTCCTGCACGTTCGGGCTTATCTGCCGCGTATCCAGAACTTCTCGCTGAACCGTCTGTAGAGCGCCGTTAGCGTCGGGATCCGACGTCGTGCGCACGACTTTCACTTCGCCTCCCGGCAAGGTGCGGCTTTCCACTTCTGTTACCTGAACCAGGGTTTTCCGCCCATCGGAATCTCGGCCAAACGTGCGCTCAATGGTTCGGGTCGTGTTGGCATCAACTTTGACGGATTCTTTCTGAACATCCAAATAGGGCTCATAATGGCCGTCCATCCCCATGTTCTCTGTATGCTGATTATCGATAGTGCGCCCGCCGGACTCAGTGTGAGTTTCTGATGTTCTGGTGGGATTGTCGTTGCTGGGCAATTGCTGCTGGGTCGTGGCGGTCCACGATTGGCTTGAAGCATCAGGGCTGCCTTGGGCCTGCGCGTGTGCACATGGTTGGGTCAGCGCGGAGAATGAGAGAGAGACCAAGAAGACGATAAGCAGAAAATAATTAGATTTCATGATGCCTCGCGGTCGATCTCCAACCGGATCGCATTCGCACCATTGCGTCATGTCCAAGGATAATCCTATTTGTGAAAACTGGTTCCAGCCAGGCATCCGTATTTGCCGATTCTGCCAACGTTGTCGAAAACGCGATCCGTCGAACGACAATCGCACTCGGCCGGCCGGATCGTGACGGCTGCTGTGCGGAACGATTCGCGTGCTGAAGCTAGGCGACTGCCTTGGTCTCGGGAACTTCCGTTCCAATCAGCTTAAGCTTGGGTTCCCGGTCCACTTCGGCGAACAATTCATGCATTAGATGTTCGTCGATCTCAGCCGCCTTCTGCAGCACTACGGGGTAGCGGATCAGAACTTCGATTCCCGACGTGGCAAAATGAAGGGTAACTTTCGGCTTCAATGCGGAAGCCGAGACGTAGGTCAAACTGCGTTGCATTTCCTGGCGCTGCCGTTCCAGATTGTCCTGGTACGCGGAAAACGCGGCCTCCACCGCGTGGTTTGCGCGATCACGCACTGTGTGGTAGTCGCTTTCGGGGGCGAATGTAAGCTTGATTTCGTGCCAGACAAAGCTGGTTCCAGGAATCTGTTTGAAGAGGCCAGCAGTGGATTGAAAAACAATCGAATTCGAAAACGCTACGACCCGCCCGCTCGGCTCGGAATCCATCGTTCCCCCGGCGAGTTCCATAAGATGGAACCGCACCATGCCAATGTCAACGACCTCGCCCTTCACCCCCGCCACTTGAACGCGATCGCCAACCCGAATTCCATACTTCCCGATCAGGAAGAAATAGCCCACGATCGAAACGATTACGTTTTGCAGTGCTACCGCAACTCCTGCCGTAATCAGGCCGGCGAAGGTCACTATCGAACTCAGTTCGGTAGCGAAAGTGAAAACCAAAATGATCCCGATCGCAGTCCAAAGGACAATGCGCCGCAACAGGAGGAATTGATAACGTCGGCGGGTGTCCTGGACGTACCGGAAAATGGTTCTCCGCCACAGTTCACCTATGCCGAGGACGACTCCGATGACAACGACCAGACCTCCGAGCCGCACCAGGAGATTCTTGAGGTCTTCCAGATAATCATTCTTGACGGTGTCGTACCAGGCGCTCAGACTGCGTTTGTAAATATCAAGGAGAATGGCCTGCTTGCTCAGAGGCACGAGGGCTGCGGAGATCTGCCTGTACTCGGCTGTGAGTTGATCGAGCTTTTGTTTCTCTTGCACCAGCGCGGCGGGATCACTCGTATCCGCCTGATGTTCGAGCTGATCCCCATTCTGGATCATGGTTTTGAGAGTCGCGAGCAACGGATTGCGGAGTTGGCTGGCCACTTGCTCGAGTGCATCTGTCGAAGCGATCTCCCGCTTAAGAGTGCTTTCTTTGCGAGAAAGGTGGAAAAGATCAGCTATGTAGCCCCAAATTCCTGTGGGAGCGGGTTTCAGTGTCTCGGTTTTGGAACTTGACTGCTGGGGAGGCGAAGACTGGAGATTGCCACCCTTGTTCACAGGCTCGCTTAAGTACGCCGGCACTGAGCGTGCCAGCTGTTCGATTTGCCCCCGCAGCCCGACTGTTCCCAAACCACTGGTGTTGGCTTGTCCCACAAAATCGATCATGTTGTGGAGCACATCGCGGCGCGCTTGCATCAAGCCCAGTTCACTGTTCAACTCCGCAATCTGTGAATCCAAATCCTTGCGTTTTTTCCCCGTTGCGGCCTCTTTTTTCTGCTCTAGCTGCGACAGTTCCGTCCGGGTCTGCTGGACCTGTTGATCCTCATTGGCTGCCGCCTGAACCAGACCCTGATACTGAGACAACTTGTTGTTCGGAGTTTGTGGCTGGTTGGCCGTCGCCTGGGGCGAGAGTAGTTGTTCTTGCTGGCGCGCAAAGTCGAACGCCATGCGCACAACGTCGTCGGCGGTGCGACGATTGTTATCTCCGAAGGCCAGGTCAACTGGGTCCGTGGCGATTTGCTGCTCGGCGGAACTGGTCTGCCGATACCAATCGATGGTCTTGGATAAGAACTCGACGACATCCGACGAGCCAAGGGCCGCAGACGCGCTCTGTCCGAGTGTTGGGCAGGTGAATAAGACTCCGGATAGCCCTAAGAAGACCGCAGCAGCGAAGGCGGAAAGTTTCCCCAGCCCTCCGGACCGGGACTTTCTTTTTGACTTCAAAAGGGACGCCATCATAATTCTTGTCTCGTTCGCGACCGGGTTTATGATTTCCTTCGAGCCTTCCGAACTTGGATGCGTTTTCCGCCGCTGGCTTTCACTCCCATTGCGATTTATGCCGTTCCAGCCACCAGCACGAAGGATTCCCCTTCTGCGGGAAAATTGAACGGGTGCACGTCTTCTGCACCGTACCCATCAGATCATATTCAACCTTGCTGCCCTTCAGGGGCGTTGCCAGAAACTGATTGACTTCGACCACACCGTACGCTGTCCCACGCGAAATACGAAACTGCAGCACCGCCCAGTCCCCCACAAAGAGCAATTCCAACAGGACAACGATTGCGATTGCAACTCTGCCCAGCCGCCGCGCCCAGACCCCGATCACGTCAAGCACTCCGCGCGCATACAGGAATTAGCCTCGACCGAAAATTTCTTCATAACGGCGCCTCACTCGCCGCGGGCTTCAGAAGTTTACATCTCGATAGAAAATGCAGTGGCTTTCCAAGTACCAGGAAACGAGGAAGAGAATGAGCATGGTGCTCGAAGCCCAACAAAAGAGTTGAACAGGAAGTGTGGCCAGGAGCTGTGTGTCGAGCATACTTTGTCCGGGCGTTGCGCGCTGGAAAATCAATCCGCTGATCAGCGACATTCCAGCCGCCAACATCAATAGACTGAGACAATCGCAAATCTTCTCGTGCATATCGTTGGATGGAAGCAGAAAGGCGTGAATGAATAGGGCGTACAAAGAGACGACGCACAGAATGAACGCAACCGGCTTGGCGACCTCGATCAACACGCTCCTAATCTCGCTCCAAAAACCAGTTTACCGCCATTCCAGGTTTTCTGGCGAAGGCATAGCACGTTCTCTTTTTCCGGCCTTCAGACTAATTCACAGGGGGAAAACGCGGTATAGTTTTACGGCGATGTGATCCTACAGGACGACCTCGCAGACCAGTTTTTCTAAAAGGGGAGATAACCATGAATAGAACTATCGAACGTGTCATCGTGGGAGTGGCCTTGCTGCTGCTCGTCAGTGTGGCGGCTTTCACCGCCAGTAAAAACGGGGTGATCGTGAGCGACAACGGAAGAACCGTGATGGTAAAAGCCCGCGCCCAGCAAGCCACGGCAACGGATCAGTCTGACGCCAACCTGGTCAAGATTTACGACAACCTTGGCGCCGCGTATCCCAAGGGAATTTACTGGTGCTGCGAGGGAGCCACGATTTCCGGTCCGAACTCGCCCGGCAACGTTGAATGGTGGGACGGCGTGGCATTCACGCCCAGCGCCAACCATGTTGTTACAAAGATCAAATTAGCGCTTGGATACCTCGGCGGGACGAATGAAGTTATTGTGAGTGTCAACAACGATGCCAATGGTATCCCGGGAACCGCAATCAAAACTTGGAAGGTGAAGAATCTGGTAGCTGGAGGAACTTGCTGCACGGTCGCGGTAATCACCGATCAATCAGGAATTGCGGTTACAAGTGGAGTGCAATATTGGATCACTGTGACTACCAATGCCGACGACAAAGACGCCTTCCTCTTCTGGAATGTCAACGATACCGATCAAATCGATCCGGCGCCCAGCGCAGCCCGCTGCTACTCCACGGGCGGACAGTGCCGTCAAAACAACGGAAAGTGGGTAGCAGTTCAACAAACACCAGGGCTAGCACTCGCAGTGCTGGGACAATAATTGCCCACGTCTTTTCCCGAGCCAAGTAGACACAGCCCATGGCCGCTTTCCGCGGCCATGATTTTCTTTTGCATCATTTAGCGAAGTACCCGTCTGTGCTCGTGGTCAGTTCGATCTTGTGAAATTGTTGATCCGGAGCATCCGATCTGTTCTCCTGCATTTCAGAGTGTAAGGGATCAAACTCGCTCTCTGATAATCTATTGACGTAAGGGTGCGGAGAGTTGGCCGAGTGGTTGATGGCACCGGTCTTGAAAACCGGCATACCTTAACGGGTATCGGGGGTTCGAATCCCTCACTCTCCGCCACGTCGCCAACTGAGAGTTCCTCCGGGAGGTCGCCGGAATATCAGCTTCATTCGGCTCTCAATGCTTGCAATAAGCACACGCCATGCAAACGTCGGACTTTATTTTTGGACGTGTGGAAGAAATGCGGGCGCTGAACAGCGTCTGCTGAAAAGGAAGCCGTTCCTTCTTCATGGGCCAACCGGTGTTGGCAAGACCCTGCTGATCCGCAGTCTGCTGCTGCAGATGCGAGCCGCTCTCTATTCCGAGAACTCGACAACGACGCAAGTTGTGTTTCGCAGCGTGGCACAGGCTTTGCTGGAGCTACGTGATCAGCGGTCAGCGGATGCGGACAGAGGCGACTGGCTACGCGGTTGGACCGGTTTCATTATCGCTGGTGCGCTCCTGTGGTTTCTTTTGCAGCCCAGAATCAGAGCCACATTTACCTAGAATTTCTTTCGAAGAGATTCAAACAAGACGTAACCGGTGAGCGCGGCTATGGTAGCAATTTCAAAATTGGCCGTGGTGAAAACATCTCGGATTGCCCAAACCATCCCTCTCTTCTGTCCCATGCCTGAGCGTTCAAATTCTCCCATCAAAAGATTGGAATAAAACAGGAAGATGATGAATCCTATCTCGATCACCGCTCTCAAGCCATTTTTCTTCACAGTAGCCACTCCTTGGTCGTTTCGATTGAGCAGGCACGAGAAGCTTGTCAGGCAGGGTCGGTCGAGCCGCCATGCGCGAAGACCACCGCTCCTTCCTTTTCGGGAGAATACTAGCCATGACCAAGACTGGACAATAGGAATCGAACCAGATACAGAATGACCGCGGCACTTGAGAAAGGCCTTCTCCCGCCTCATAACGCGTCCAACGTCCGTGGCGGCGTTATCCGCAATTGACTTCGCCTCCCCGGGTTGGCATAATTCGACTGGGTGTTGGAGTTCACCTTTAACCGCCCGACTCGGGCAGATGACTCCTACGAAGAAGAAGGAATTCTCTTGGTAGGGGTTAATTTCAGAGTTTTCCCCTCCATCTTCTAATTCCCAAGAGATTCCTCAAATCTGTGAGCGCGAGCAGGCGGTCGCACGTTAAGCGGGATGCGCGCTTTTCCGCGTCCGCTCACACACGCATGCATTCTCCGGAAGGGGAATTTAGCAAGAACGAAAGGAACACGACGACTTGATCAAATATTTAATGGTTGGAATCGGAGGGTTTCTAGGTTCAGTCTTGCGCTTCTGGCTCGGAAGTTTTATCGGGGGCAGATTGGGCGCTCGATTTCCCTATGGCACTTTTGTGATCAATGTCACGGGCTCATTTTTGATCGGCATGGTTCTCCCTTTGCTGGCCACGAAAGCACACTGGAGCCCGAATTGGCGATATCTCATCCCCATCGGTTTCATTGGCGGATACACGACGTTCTCGGCTTTTGAGTATGAGACGTTCCAACTCTTTCAGGACGGTCAGCTGGTTACGGCGATGCTCAATATCACCTTGAGCGTGGTCGTTGGATTTGTAGCTGTCTGGATTGGGGTGGTTGCAGGGAGGGCGATCGCGTGAAGGCTGAAGCATCGGCGAACGAGATCAACGCCGGTCAGGCATGGATGAAAGGGGCGTGTCCGATCTGTCGCTTGCTCAAGGAATTTCATCAGCCCTGGCAGTGATTCACACGGTTGGTGGGATACTAGGACGTGCGGCTGAATTTCTTGTCAGCCAGCGAGGGCTGTAGAGCTCAGGAGGGAAAGTGCTCACATCTGGACCTGCTAAGAAGGTCGCCATTTACGTTGCAGAGGATCAGCATTATCACGGCAGTGCGGCTTATGCCGCCATCCTCGATTTTCTGTTCTTTCGGGGCGTATCGGGCGCGACCGTGACACGAGGGATTGCCGGCTTTGGCTCCGAGCACCAAATGCACACGACTCGACTCGTGGACCTCGCAACCCGTCTGCCTATCAAGATCGAGTTCATCGAAACTGCGGAGAAAGTCGAGGAGTTGCTGCCCAAGCTGCAGGCGATGGCCGGGACAGGCCTGATTGAAATGCACGATACGACGATCGTGAAGCCCTCCGAGACAAAAACAAAAAAAGAGCAAACGGCTGTAACCGGGAAACCCGCGCTCAAGAGTGAAACTAAAGCCAAATTGATGCGGATCTACGTCGGCGAAAACGACAAGTGGAATGGCAAGCCTTTGTATGAAGCCATCGTAGGAGGCTTGCGGGCTCACGATATTGCGGGTGTCACGGTTTACCGTGGCATCCTGGGCTATGGCGCAAATCGAAGGATCCACAAAGATGCAGCGCTCAGCCTTTCGCATGACCGGCCCATTTTGCTCTCTATCGTGGACACGGAAGAGAAGCTCAAGACATTCATGCCCATCCTGGATGAAATGGTGCAGCAGGGTTTGGTTGTGCTCTCCGATGTGGATGTCATCAAGTACACGCCCGACTATGAGAAAACCGAGCGGCGTCAGGAGACACGCGTATGAAACTCGAAGGTAAGGCCAAGATGCTCCGGATTCACTTCGGCGAAGACGACAAGTGGCATGGTAAGCCGCTCTACCAGGCAATTGTCGAGAAGTGCCGGGAACTCGATATTGCCGGAGCAACGGTTTATCGCGGCATTGAAGGCTACGGTGCCAGCACGCTGATTCACAAAGCCCATCTTCTTAGATCTTCCGACCGCCCGATTATGGTGTCAGTCGTAGATACGCACGAGAACGTCAGCAAACTCCTGCCGGCGTTGGAACAGATGGTGAATGATGGCTTAATCGCAATGTCCGATGTGGAAGTCATCAAATACGTGCATCAAGATGGCGTCCGCTCCCCGGCATAGTGAACACATGACGAAGAGCGTGGACAGTTCGTCAATCACAGCGAGTGTTCAACCGGATTATCCCTCCTCGGCGGTTGCAACAGTCGCGAGCGATACAGCGACGACGGACGGGGCCGCGAGACTTTTTCGTCTCGCTCATTTGGCAAGCACACTTGGACGCCGCTTGCGGTCTTCCTCGCTGCCGTTTCTATTCTGGTTCACGTGGCCATTGCTGAAGCCATTTCCCAGGACAAGTTAGGAAAGGTCTCGCCGTTCAGTTGGGATTCCCTCGCACAGAAACGGAAACCGAACAACGCTTCTCAGCTGCAATATGTTTCATCTTGACGGACGTCCCAAGGAACCATGAGAGTGGTG
>JABDBE010000011.1 GCA_013288805.1 Acidobacteriota bacterium | reverse complement strand
TCGCCCAAGCGACGCAGCCGGTGGGCTAGCTCATATACCAGCCGCCGTTCACGGAGACAGTCTGTCCCGTCATGTAGTCATTCATGGCCAGCATCACCGCGACCGATGCAACATCATCGACTGAGCCGAAGTGGCCCATCGGAATAAGATTCGGGCTCGCGTTGGGGTTGCTGGTCACCATATCGGTTTCAATCAGCGCGGGAGCAATGGCGTTCACGGTGATTCCGTCTCGAATGAGCGATGAAGCGCAGGAGTGCGTCAGCCCTATAATCCCCGCCTTGGACGCGGCGTAGTGCGCCCCCACGGCCCCGCCCGTCTGGGCAGCGACTGAAGACAGGTTGATGATGCGTCCCCACTTTCTTTGCCGCATACCGCCGACCACCGCCTGGGTTACCAGGAACACCGACTTTAGATTGACGGTAAGCACTTCGTCCCACTCCGCCTCTGTAATCTCCTCGAATTTGCGCGGATGAGCGATAGCCGCGTTGTTGACGAGAATGTCGACGCTACCAAGGTGCGCCTGAATCTCCGCGACCATGCGCTTCACGTCGGCTGAGACTGACACGTCTGCCTGAATCGCGAATGTTTTCCGCCCGGTCCGTGTGATTTCGCTGCAGACAGCAGCCGCCGCATTTGCGTTCTGTCGGTAGTTCACAGCGACATCGGCGCCGGCCCGGGCCAGAGCCATAGCGATTCCGGCCCCGATGCCGCGACTCGCACCAGTCACAAGAGCAATCCGATTCTTCAGGTCTCGCACGCTAAATACGGTACCACTTCGGCCAACTACCAGATAAAAGGAATTAGAGCTTTGGTCCGCTGTTTGTATTCGGAATATGCAGGGAAAGTTTTCGCCAGAAGACGTTCTTCCATTCGCGACTTGAGATAAACTCCGAAGAAACAATAGACGAAGACGACAATGCAAGCCCTCCGACCACAGTACAAAGCCATGCCCAGGAACATCAGGAGAAGGCCGCTGTATAACGGGTGGCGAATGTAAGCATAGGGCCCTTTTTCGATGAGTTCGTGCTTTTCCTGGATGACGACCTCAAGACTCCAATTCCGTCCGAGCGCGCGATGAGATTGAATGAATAAGATCAAGCCGCCAATGGTCGCCAGGTCGGCAAGAATGTCGGTCGTCATCGTTTGCGGCCAGACGACGCTGCCGTAGCGTGCAGCAAACCAGCGGCGGAAGACGAGAACAAGGACGACGAAGGCGATGAACAACCAGAATCGGACTTGGAGTCGCCGCTTTTCACTGCGCCTTAAGCGAACGGCTTTTATAGCCGTGTACAAAATAAAGACTCCAAAACACAAGGCGATCAACAACCCTGAAAAATGAGTCATCAAGTTGGTTTATCACAGTGAGGAGCGACCCATGTACTCCTACTGAGTTGGCTTGACATCGCCATACACGCAGAAAAGCTCTTGGTAGTGAGGATGCCGAGGCGGCAGGAATAAGCAGAGTTTTGATTTTAGGCAGAACGCCGTCCCGGACAAAACAGCAGATCCATTTGACGAGAATAGGCAGACGCGACGCCTTGCATTTCTCCCTGAGACAAGCACGGGGTGCGACCCGCAGAAAACGCGTGAGGCGTACCATTGGGCATGAGCAGACCGCATCCAGAATGCTTCGACCCAGAATGCTTTGACCCAAGCTCTCTTGACGACTGGGTAGGTGCCGGTGTCCTCGTCCTGCGACAAGAGCCAGGCGAGGAAGAAGACGAAGAGGAGGACGAGGGCAATGGCAAAGAAGAAGATGACGATGATGATGACGACGAAAACGAAGACGGCTATTCGGAATGAGCGTGCTGGTGCTTAGTGATGCGTTCGGCACAGCCCGTCGTGGAAGCACAGGTTTAAGGCAATGCGTTACCACCAGAGGAGCGCAGGAGCACTTCGGGAAGAGTCGCTGAAAGGAAACACCGTCCCTATTCGAGGGGACGATGGAAGATAGCGGAACATCATCGGCGGAAGAGTTCGAGGTAAAATCCGCGTCGTCACACGTCCAGCCCAATCGACCGCATTAACGCCAGCCCATTGCTCTTCGTGACGACTCCTGCTCGCAGCTTGTAATCGAAATGCATCTTTCCGTTTTCAAACTCCTCTTGAAAATGGACGTTATAGAGATGGCCATTCAGTGAGCCGCCGATTTCAGCCAGCGCCAAATCGTGCGTGCTGACTAATCCGATAGCCCGGCGCTTGAGCAAAGCACGAACCATTCCTTCCGCACCGATGCGGCGATCATTCGAGTTTGTGCCTTGCAACAATTCATCCAGCAGGAACAGCAATGGCGGGTCTCCGCTTGCGAGATCAAAGAGCTTGCGGAGGCGGGTGATCTCGGCATAAAAGCGCGAGCTTCCCTCTTGCAGAGAATCGTTGACGCGGATGCTGGCACCCACATGCAGCGGCGTCAGCCGAAGACGTTGCGCCCGGACGGGTGCGCCAGCCATTGCGAGCACGGCGTTGATGCCGACGGTACGCAGCAATGTGCTTTTGCCGGACATGTTCGAGCCGCTTACCAGGAGCACCTGCCTGCCATCAGTTAGCTGGACGTTGTTGCGAATGCAAGTTGCTGCGGGGATGAGCGGGTGTCCGAGGGCGGTGGCACCGAATTCTGCGGCACCCTGGACAAACTCGGGAAATGGATCGTCGGGATGCTCATGGCTGTAGGTGCTGAGACATAGGAGTGCTTCGATCTCGCCAATCACTCTCAGCCATGACCTCACCGCCTGGCCGTGAGCACGCCTCCATCGTTCTGCGGCAAACGCTACTTGCACCGAATACATGAGGGGAATATCTAGAATGCGCAGAATCAAATTGTCGCGTGAGTCGATCAAATCCACGATGGTTCTCAGATGGTCAATCGAGAGGGAACTCGTGAGTTGATGGGACGAAAGCTCGGCTTGAAGAGACTGAAGGCGCGGCGCACGAAAGTTGTGCTGTTCGACTCGGGCCAGGATGCCTGAGAGCAAATCCAAATCACGAAAAGCTTGTTCAAAGCCGTGCAGGACTTCGTCCAGAGGCTTGCGCAGCCGGTAGGTCAGGATTGCTTCAATCAGGACCATCAAGATTAGTGGCGTGACGATTCCCGTCATCCCCCAGATCACGGCGCCGGCAACCGCCGAGACGCACAGGATCGCCGCTAACCATCGGACCCACTCGGGGCTCATTTGGTTCGGGGCTTCCGCCCATTGCAGCAACGCTTCGGGATGCACTCCCACGCTGGCATCTTCCCCCAGCACCGCCAAATCTTCCCTGAGATCAAGTTGATCGCGCAGTTCGCGAACCGCAGTATGCCGTTCTTCAATCTGGACAACCGCTGAGGGCATGAGCAGCCATTTCGCAAGAGCATCCTCGCCGACGCGCGTGCGTGCAGTTGAAAGAAGCTCGAACAAACCGCCCCGGCCAAATAAATCCAGATCGGCTGCATACACATGGTGGGGATCGATAAAGCGTTGGCCCGTCTGTCCTGTACCCGCCCAACGGTCTTCGATTCGAGCCAGCCCATTGCGATAAAACGCCACTGCACGTTGGGCTAGGTCTCGGGCTCGCAAGATGTGCGAATGATATGCAGCGATGAACACGAAGGCGATGAGTGGCATGACGAGCCACCACGGCGAGAATGCGTGCCTCCTGAGAGATTCCCAAGCCATCCCCACGGCCACCACGGCCAGGACTAAACGGAGGTTTCCAAGACGAATATGCATGTGCTCTCGATGAGCGACACGCGATTCGCGATCCTTGAGACGCTGCCTGTATTCTTCGATGGCCAGCACAGATTGAGAATACATCAGGTGCTTCGAGCGACGACTTCTGCGCATTGATGCTGATATCTGCATTCAAAATAGGCAAATCTTTAGTCATCGCGGTTCTGGCAATCCTGCTGGCTCCCGTCCTTCCGATCCGGTCCCGCAAGAGGTGGGTAGCAGACTTCCACAGCCGGGCGCACCAAAGGAGATAACCTCGTTCCCGTGGTGAATCGGCCTATGATCCGTAAGAACACTCCGTAGGAGATATGTACATGGGAAAGAATCAAGTGGTGCTCTACTTCGACAAGCAAGAGGATGCTTTGCTTTTTACTCTGGCTGCCAGTTCGGTAATGTCCGCGGAAGGATCGGTTCGCAGCAGCAAGGCAGCGGCGAGGGTTGCGGAGGAGGTTAGCAAAGCCAGTCGAATCAAGACTGAGGGTGCTCTCAACATCAGGTGAAGGGCGGGAAAAACTAGATGATTCGTAAAGCCGCATTGCAAATCGGAGTCCCCGCGTTACTCGCTTTCATTGCATGGAATGCGTACCTCGCGGTCAACCATCTTCAACAGGTGCGGAAAACAGCGGCGCTCACGCTTGAAAGTTCCGCGATCCAAGCGAAACTCTCGGGAGTTTTGAAAGACCTGACCGATATGGAAACAGGTCAGCGCGGATTCTTGTTAACCGGGGATCCTGCTTACTTGCAGCCCTACACTGATGCGAAGGGCAGGATCGAAACGGATTTTGTCGATCTTCGAGCAGGCCTCTCGAATCGGACGCAGCGCGAACGATCACTGGAGTCGCAGTTGGAGTCCTTGGCCGAATCAAAACAGACTGAGATGGAGCATTCTATTAGTTTGCGCCAGCAAGGGTATCGTCTTCGCTCGTTCAAGCTCGTCGATACAAACGAAGGAAAGGACTGCATGGATGAGATTCGGCGGATCGCATCTTCGTTATCTTCGGCGGAGAGCAGCACGTTCGCGAGATTGGATGGAGAAACGACTGCTGCATTGAAGGCAGCATTTTCTGCAACCATTATTTCTAATTCCCTTCTGCTTTTGCTCGCAGTGTGTCTGTTTGGACTGATCCGATACCATACGCAAGTGCTTGAGCAGGAAGTTGCCCAGAGCGGACACGAGCTAGACATGCGGGATTCGCAGTTAGAGAAACTCACTTCTGCTCTTTCCGGTCAGGCGCGTTCCAACATCATCGCCATCAACACGAATTCCCGGTTGTTGCTGGAGCACTACGGAGATTTTCTTCCGCGACAGGGGCACGAATACGCTGAGCAGATGAACGAAGCGGCGGCACAAATGGAGGTACTCCGACAGGATTTGGTTGGCAGCCCACCATCCAACGGTAATGTAAGGGCGGCTTAGCAATCATTATCGAGTGCCGCTGGCCTGACGCGCGACTGCGCATCGCCTCGTCGATTCCCATCAAATGGATGCAAAACGAAAAGACCCGGAGCAGGTTCTCCCCGGGTCGATTCGGTTGCATCAAACTCTCAATACCATCGTTCCATGGTCTGAGCCATAGGTCTCCCGGTCGGCCCTTTGCTGTGCTGGTTGTGCACATGCTTCAACATGGCTTGGGCGGCTTGCGTGCGAGCGCAACCCAGCTTTTCGTTGAATTCGTTGACGTTTACCGAGTGCGAACACAGCTTGCAGTTGAGGATTACGCCACGCTGATCTTTGGGGGCCCGGTTGATCGTGTACATTGCGGCAGAATAAACCGCTGCGTCTCTCCCGCAATGTGATTGTCATCACATTCCAGTTACTTTAGTTTAGACAGAAATATCGAACCGGCTTCCTGGAGGACCGTTTTATGGGGCAACAGTCTTGGGCTGCTATTGAGAATTTGAGATCTTAGTCAGCGACAAGCAGAAGGCGTTGGGTATTTCATTGCGCCGCCGTGGCCTCTATGCTCCTGTTCTGGGTTAGCACGCTTTCGACGGTCTGAATCAGGGCTGATGAATTGTTTTCCAGCGATTTCTCCGATTTCGTCACAAATGCCGCTGCGCCCTCTTTCAAGAGCTTGGTCTCATTGCCTTGACCAAGTCCGCTCAACACGATCACGGGAATGTGTTTTACAAGCACGTCGGCTTTGAGAGCGCGAAGAACATCGAGCCCCGACACTTTGGGCAACATCATATCGAGCAGGATAAGATCGGGAATGTCCTTGCGAGCGACACGGAGGCCCTCTTCGCCGTCCCCGGCTTGGATAACACTGTACCCAGCCTTGACCAGTGCTCGTTCATTCGCAATCCGCTGGAATTTACTGTCTTCAATCAGAAGTATTTTCATTTTCCTCGCTGTTAACCTCGTGGCTGATCTGCGCGTTCTTAGCGGGCGTGCTACACCCGCGTATGCAGGGGCGAAGCGGGTATGGTGCCGTAATGTACGGCTGCGGCGTGCTCGTTCATTGCCCTAGCCGCTTGCGTGCGGCGACTCCCGTGTTCGCTGCTGAACTTCAATATTGTGACGGAGTGCTTGCAATGTGGACACGTGAACGTAGTCACGCCGTTGATCAATTTGATGGAGTAATGTCTCACAGCTCTAAGTCTAGTCTTTTATTCCGCTATGGCTTCAAACCAAAGTTACTAAGGCTGGAATCTGCGTCTAACCGGTACGCCTGGCGAGTATTCCGTACGCGGCCTGCGTGCATTACGAAGCTTTAGGCGGGGGGACGATTTCCTTCAGCCGTATCATCCTTTGAACGTAGCAGTCTTCGTGAACAGCTTTCCCGTCCTCATCGGTCTTTGCGGTTTCAAGTTCCACCCGTTCATTGCAGATACTGCAGTTCGGCAGTCGCAGGTTACGGATAAATCGCAAAAACTTTGGCACTGGGCGACCTCCCGGAAATACGAATCATCGGATCACACAGCCGACCGAGGTTCGAAGGGCGCGGGAACGAAACAGCCCACTTCTTCTAAAGGTTGCTCAAAGTGGGCTGCCCAGCGATTTGAAAAGAGGATCACATACCGCTTTGCTGAAATACCAATGCTTCTTTGTCCCGATGAAAGTCGATCTCGGTGAGCGTTTTATTCGCCGAGTCCGTCACGATGTCGTCCTGAGTCACTTCGCCATCGTTCGTCTTCAGCGTTGCCGGGACCGTTGCCACAGTCTTCCCATCTCGCAGGAAGGTCACCTGAATGTCGGGTCCGGTTCCTTGCCATCTCACCTTGTAGTTGCCGGGTTTGAGTTGCGTGCTGCCGACTTGCACCGTGGCAGGAATGTCTACCGAATGCTGATTATTATCACGTGCGAACACACTAAGCGGGGACAACACGGACAGAATTGACAAACATGTAAGGTACCTTAAAAACTTCATTTCGCGAATCTCCTATGAAGAAGTCGAAGAAGGAGGTTCAACCCTCTTCGGATTATTGAAGACAGTCAGTTTCAGAAACTAAAAGCCCTCTTTATGAGAGATGCTGGTGCACAAGCCGAGGTTTCACAGAGTACCGAAGCACGAGGTAACGATAAGCAAATCTTTGTAAAGTTGCATGCTGAATCAAGCGGTTTGCCCGGTTAGCTAGGCGGCAAGATTGGCCGCCATCGAATTCGGGCTGATGGAAGCATTCGCTGGTTGGTCCAAAAAGACAAGTGCGAAGAAGAGTAAGTGCACCGCTAATTTAGAACAAGACCCTCTCATTCTCTGTTTGACCTGCTTTGGCTAACATGTTATAAAACTTGGTCCTGTGTCATGGGCTTTGGGAGGTCGCAGTCCTCTGCCCGTAGCACGACAACTCCGACGCGGCCAAGCTCAGCACCCCTGTTCTAGTCTTGCAGTGGAAGCGTGTTCGGAACTCCGGCCATAAGTTCCTGGCGCTCTGCACTTTGAGAGCGGCTGGAGAACAGTGCGCCGGGTCGAGGTAACCTGAACCCGTGGTCATCCTTATATAGATCTTCATGAGTGGAGGATTTGCTATGCGCAACTGGCTCGCTAATCTTGTGTCCCGAGGAAGCCGTTTCGCCCAAGGGCGGGCGGTTGCCGTACTGGCGTTAGTGACTCTGGGCGGGTCGGCGGCGTTGGCCCAGTCTGCTCCGGAAGCGGGCGGCGAGGCTGGCTTGAAATTGCCCGACCTTTCTTCGGTTTCTTTCCTTGGCATCGACGGACACCGATTGCTGATGGTCGGGATTCTGTTCTGCATTGCGGGCCTGGGATTCGGACTGGCGATTTATATGCGGCTCAAGAATCTGCCGGTGCACCGGGCGATGCTGGAGGTTTCCGAACTAATTTACGAGACCTGCAAGACCTATCTGGTCACGCAAGGAAAGTTTCTGCTGCTGCTTTGGGTGTTCATTGCGGTGGTGATCATTCTTTACTTTGGTGTGCTGGCGCCGGTGCCTGACAAGCCGGTGATGACCACGCTGCCGATTATTCTGGCATTTAGCCTGATTGGTATGGCGGGCAGCTTCGGAGTGGCGTGGTTCGGGATTCGAGTAAATACGTTTGCCAACTCGCGGACCGCGTTTGCTGGATTACGGGGAAAACCATATCCGATTTACTCGATTCCGCTGCAGGCCGGCATGAGTATTGGGATGATGCTGATCAGCGTTGAACTGCTGATGATGCTTTTCATATTGCTGTTTGTCCCCGGAGACTATGCGGGGCCGTGCTTCATCGGATTCGCCATTGGTGAATCGCTGGGAGCGGCGGCGCTGAGGATCGCCGGCGGGATCTTCACCAAGATCGCGGATATCGGGTCCGATCTGATGAAGATTGTTTTTAAGATCAAAGAGGATGATGCGCGAAACCCCGGCGTGATCGCGGATTGTACTGGGGACAACGCCGGCGACTCGGTTGGACCTTCGGCGGATGGGTTTGAGACCTACGGCGTAACCGGCGTGGCTTTGATCACGTTTATTTTGTTGGGGGTGAAAAATCCTACGGTGCAGGTGCAGTTGCTGGTTTGGATTTTCGTGATGCGCATCATGATGCTGGTGTCCAGCGCTGGCGCGTACTTCATCAACAGCGCGGTGGCGCGGGCACGCTTTGCGGATGCGGATGTCATGAACTTCGAGACGCCGCTGACCTGGCTGGTGTGGATGACTTCGATCGTTTCGATCGCGCTTACCTACATTGTTTCAGCGGTTATAGTTCCTGAAATTGGCGGCGACACTTCGCAGTGGTGGAAACTGGCAACGATTATTTCCTGCGGAACGCTCGCTGGGGCGCTCATCCCTGAACTGGTGAAAGTGTTTACTTCGACTGAGTCGCGGCACGTGCGCGAAGTTGTAGCTTCGGCAGAGGAAGGCGGAGCATCGCTCGGAATTCTGGCTGGCTTTGTGGCTGGAAACTTCTCTGGTTACTACTTGGGATTGTCGATGGTGTTCCTGATGTGGGTTGGCTACTACATGAGCACGATGGGGTTGGCGGCGGCGGCGACCATGATTGCGGCGCCGGTGTTTGCCTTCGGGTTAGTCGCTTTCGGGTTCCTGGGGATGGGTCCGGTTACCATTGCGGTGGATTCGTACGGTCCGGTGACCGACAATGCGCAGTCGGTGTATGAACTCTCGCTGATCGAGCAGGTACCCAACATCGCTGGCGAGTTAAAGAAGGATTACAACTTCAATGTGAACTTTGAGCGCGCCAAGCACCTATTGGAAGAGAATGACGGGGCGGGCAACACGTTCAAGGCGACGGCGAAGCCGGTGTTGATCGGGACGGCGGTGGTGGGAGCGACGACGATGACTTTCTCCATCATTATGGCGCTGACCAATGGGTTGACGCAGAATGTGGAGAAACTGTCCTTGCTGCACGCGCCGTTCTTGCTTGGACTGATCAGTGGCGGAGCGATCATTTACTGGTTTACAGGCGCGTCCACGCAGGCGGTGAGCACTGGGGCTTATCGGGCGGTAGAGTTCATCAAAGCCAACATTAAGCTGGAAGGAGCCACGAAGGCTTCGGTGGCGGATAGCAAGAAGGTAGTGGAGATCTGCACCAAGTATGCGCAAAAAGGGATGCTCAACATCTTCATTGCGGTGTTCTTCGCTACCCTGTGCTTCGCTTTCATCGAGCCATTCTTGTTTATCGGATACTTGATTTCGATCGCGATATTTGGCCTGTATCAAGCGATCTTCATGGCAAACGCGGGCGCGGCCTGGGACAACGCCAAGAAGATTGTCGAGGTCGAATATAAACAGAAGGGCACGCCGTTGCACGATGCCACGGTGGTTGGCGATACGGTCGGCGATCCGTTTAAGGATACGTCTTCGGTGGCTTTGAATCCGGTGATCAAGTTCACAACGCTGTTCGGATTGCTGGCGGTGGAGTTGGCGGTGAAGCTGACGGAAAGCAATCCCGGGTTAACCAATGTTCTGGCGGTTGTGTTCTTCCTGATTTCGTTCTTCTTCGTCTATCGCTCGTTCTACGGGATGCGCATTGGGACGGAGAGCTCCGCAGCCAAGGTCCACGCTACTGCCGGGGATTAACTAGCGGATCGTGAGATTGGGACGCCATATGGCTAGCCGGATGGCGTTTTTGTTTGGCCGCGAAGTTCAGTTCACGGCGTCAATTGCTTTTCAATGACCGCCATTTCCTGGCGGGCCGCGTTGGCGCGGTCTCCGGTTGGTTCTTCGGCCAGGAAAAGGTTGAATTCGTTCATCGCATCTGGAAACCGGTTCAGCCTTTCACAGGCGCGGGCAGCCATGTAGTGAACCACGGCGTACTGGCCGTGGGACAGGGCATGAACCTTGCCAGCGCTGGCGATTGCATCTTCGTAGTGGCGGTCCAGAAGTTGCGCTTGGGCCAGCAAGACTAAAGCACGCGCGTCCGTTGGATCAGCCGCTGTTGCCTGGGTCAAGTGAGCTTCGGCGGCTGTGTAGTTTTGCTCTTTCATGTCCAAGCGAGCCAGATTTACTAGAGCTGGGGCGAAGTGGTCGTTGGCGGCAATAGCTTTCTGCAGAGCCTCCCGTTCTTTGTTGGGATCTCCCAGATGGGCGTAAACCACGCCCAGATTGTTGTAGGCTTCCGCATACACTGAATAAAGAGCCAACGCTTTATTGAGTTGGTCGATCGCGGCTTGCCAGTCCTGCTTCGCGATTAGCTTGGTTGCCTTGTCGAACTCTTTGCTGGCTTTTTTGGGGATGTTAAGGTCGTTGGCAGAAATAGTAGCGGCACCGCCTTTACCGGAGTTCGCCGAGCCATTCTCCGCAGCAGGTTGCACTCTGACCAGGATGGATTGAGTACTTTTGCGCTCGTCAACCTCAAAGGAATCGCTTTGTGTAGGTTGAATGCCTTCCCCACTGACCGATGCGTGATAGTTGCCCAGGGACACGTTCAGGAAGGTTGCCTCGCCACGATCATTGGTAAAGAGCTCCTCGACCTGAGCCCCGCTGGTTCCGCTGATGAGCCCGACCTTTACCTGTGCAGCGACGGCGCGGTCATCCGGATAAGTGACATAGACATGAACATTGCCGGCCTGGTGTTGAGCCGCGGACCATGAGAGCGGGAGACACAGGAAAAGCACGAGGAGAGCGGGTCGAAAACCGTGGCGGATCATGCTGTCCCTCCCAGGGCCCCGGGTAAAGGCAGGACAAAACACTGGGAAGATGTTACACCCGAACAGCAATCACAAAAAGAAAAAAGGCGACGGGTGAGATGCCCCGTCGCCCATTTTGGTCTAGCGATGTTCGTCGTCCAGCCGATAGCAAGACTCCGCCGCTGACTTAATACGACGGGGGCCCGGCAACAGCGGGAACCGGGGCGCCCGAGCCCTGCCCCGAATTTCTCACATTCGCGTCTCCAGTGGGTAACTGAGCAAACGCCAGGTCGTGCAGATGCTGGTAGCGCTTCTGCGCATCAGCGTACTCGTTCTTGGTCATTTCGGTGTCGGCGGAAACCTTGTCGGCTTGAGGACTGTACTGATCGGCCCGATCGATGGCGGCCAGCTTCTTGCTGTCGCGAAAGTAGTTCTCGACGTTGTCGTCGATCTTCTTGTTGAGCTTCCTGGCCTCGGAGTTGATTTCTTTCCAGTTGGCGTGGTCTTCGTTGGCGATGTCGAAGATTTTTTTGCCAGCTTTAAGCTGCGCGGCGATGTCCTCCATTTTGGCGCCGCCCGCGGTGAGTTGATGTGTGAGGAACAATGCGCCGTAGTTCAGATTCAACTCCTGCCGTTGTTTCACCAGGTCAAGGCGGCTGACTTTCAGCATGTCGGCCATAGTGCGGTTTACGATGCTTCGCATGTTTGCGTCGACCGAAATCGACGTGATTCTCTTTATTTCGGTGGTGGCTTTTTCCTGATCATCGGCAAAGGCCGTGACCGCCAGAGCCGACGCGATGGCGCAGAGGAAGAAGCAGGAACGGATGGTGACTGTTCTCATGGGAGTCCTCCCGCTGAATAGATTTCAACCCCGAGGGACGAATTCCAGAACTTTTTCCAGGCCTTGGCACTCGGCGCGTGGTCAGTTCCCAAGTCGCGCCGAGACTCCAGTTCACGAACAGATTCTAGTGTTTACCCCCGCTGGCAACGGCAGGAGGCACGCCCGGTCCCTGATTGATTCCGTTTGCATCTCCCGTTGGCAATCCTGCACCGGCAGCGTCGTGCAGGTGGGTGTAGCGGGCTTGCGCCTCGGCGTACTCGTC
Source organism: Acidobacteriota bacterium (assembly GCA_013288805.1). GTDB lineage: Bacteria > Acidobacteriota > Terriglobia > Terriglobales > Acidobacteriaceae > JABDBE01. The sequence continues at coordinate 54,777 of JABDBE010000011.1, read as the reverse complement.
TTTGCTGATGTTCGAGTCAGCGGGAACTTTGTCCGCTTTGGCGTCGTAGTCGTCGGCCATGTTGAGTGCGGCTTGTTTCTTAGCATCAGTAAAGGACTTCTCGATGTTGTCATCGATCTTTTTGTTCAGCTTCTTGGCGTCGGAATTGATTTCTTTCCAGTTTGCATGGTTGGCATTGGCAATGTCCAGCATGGTCTTGCCGGCTTTAAGCTGGGCCGCGATGTCATCCATCTTGACGCCGCTGGCGGCCAATTGTTGCGCCAGAAACAAGTCTCCGTAATTCAGGTTCATATCCTGGCGTTCTTTCACCAGGTCGAGGCGCTTGGCCTTCAGCATGTCCGCCATGGTGCGGTTGACGATGGCACGCATGTTGGAATCGACCGAGATGGAAGTGATTTTCTTGATTTCTTTGATTGCTTTTTCCTGATCATCGGCGAAAGCAGCCAGGGAGAGCGCTACCGTACAAAACAGTAAGAACAGGCGGATGGTTGCTGTTTTCATGGGAATCCTCCAGATGCGGACATTGTAATCGAAGTAGGAATTCAACAAAAGACAGTTGTCGAGCATAAAAAAGGCGGCCTCTTTTCGAGGCCGCCAGGGTAAATCATGGTTGGCTTAGAAGTTAAACTTCGCCGTCAACTGGATCAACCGCGGGGCAGCGTCGCCGCCGAGGAATGATCCCAGAATGGAGGTTGGAGTGTTGACCATTCTCAAGATCTGTCCGAACTGGCCCGCTGAGTTCGAAATGTCGCGGACCGGCTGGTCGAAATTGGGGTGGTTGAGGATGTTAAAGAACTGCACACCGAGACCAAGCTTTGCACCTTCCCAGTGGGGGATGCCGGTGTACTTCATCACGGTGAAGTCGGTGTCGAAGTAGCCCGGACCAAAGAACTGGTTACGGCGCTGCGTTCCGAAGCTGAATATCGGAGCGTTGGGAGTGGAGGTATACGAATTTATGATGGGTGAAAAATCAGCTGGGTTCAAGCACGGTTGTTTCGAACCGCCAGCGGTCGCAGATGCGGCTCCGACGCCGCAGCCTCCCTGAGCTGCACCGTTCCAGCCAGCGATCAGCGTTTGATTGCCTCCATAGCCGCTTCCACTCAAAACGCTCGCACTTCCGCTGTCAGTCACAGTGAACGGCAAACCGCTGCGGGCAAAGAATGTGCCAGAGAGTTGCCAGCCTTCGGTTAGCGGTTTAGGCCCGAGCTTGTAAGGAACCTGATACACGTAGCTCAGGCTGAAGTACTTTCGGGTGTCGTAGTCGGCGTTGCCATACATGGAACGGATGTTATTGGGTTCGTTCGGATTGTAGATGCTCTGGTTGGTTCCAGCGTTGAAGGGATTGAATCCGCCGTTGGAGATTTCGTCCAGCGCGTGGCTCCAGCTAAAGCTGCCCTGCAACTGCAAGCCGGCCCTGAAATTATGATTGATCGCGGCCGACAACCCGTTGTAGTTGGAAACTGCGATGGACTGGATCTGACTCACGTCATTGAAGCGTGGATCAATCGGTGTCGACGGAAGTCCAACGAAACCGTTCGGGCACGATGATGGCGGGCAGTAGCCGTTGACCGCTTCGTTCTGCACGGTTTCATGGTAGCCGTGGTTGCCAACGTAGTTGAGGGAGAGGGACGTGTTTGTGCTGATCCCTTGCTGGATCATGAAGTTCCACTCTTCGTACATCGGCACCTTGATGGTATTGGCGCTATTGACGTTTGGCAGGGAGAAACCGCCGGCATTGAGATCAGCCACTGTTCCTCCGCCTGCGAAGATTTGAGTGAAAGCTGCGTTGGTTTGGGCTGCCTGGGTGAAGATACTGCCAGGTACATTTGCATTCACGCCCGTGCCACCCCCCGCGAGAGCTCCATTCGTGTTACCGAATGCGTTGCCTCCAAGAACTGAGAAGCTGTTATAGCCTGGTGGGTTGGTAGCGAGATTGTCAGCAACCTGGCCGGGGAAGGTATCGGCGAACAGCCCGAAGCCGCCCCGAAGAACCGTATTCTTCAGACCGAAGGGAGTCCAGGCAAATCCTACGCGGGGCTGGTACAGAACTGACGAGAACGAACTCGCGGCCGCATGCTGACCGGTCACAATCGCCTGGTTGTAGGGGATGGTGGGGTCATGGTTCAGATCCGCGAAGTCTGTTGCCAACCGGGCAAAGCAGTTGATTTGGCAGACTGGATTTGAGGGGTGGTCAAAGCGCATGGTCAAGGTCAGTTTGAGCGACGGGGTTGCACGCCATTCATCCTGTACGTACCACCCTATCCCGTAGATTCCGACGGGAACTGCCGACTGGGTCGCGAAATTCTGCTGCAGCACGGTACCGGTCCCGGTTCCCGTGCCTCCGGTGTAGAAGGAGGTAATATCCAAGGGAATCAGGAGCCCGATTGCTCGGTTCCCGAAATCGTGGTCTCCGACGAGGTAGCGGTGGAAGTTCTCCCCTAACTTCAGAGTGTGTTTGGTGCCCAGAGTATAGGAGAAGTCGTCAACGAACTGATATTGAGTCACGTTGCGACCCTGCGGGAAGGCGAAATTAATGCCACCTAAAGCGGTCCCTTGGGCACTGTTGTTAAAGGTACCATCGTTCATGAACAAGGTTGTGGGATACAAGGCAAGTGACCCTGAGCGGTTGGTGGTGTTGAAAATCGCGCTGTAGTAAGTCGCGGAGCCTACAAAATTGTTCACAGCCTTGGTGCCAAAAGTGTGGTTCCAGCTGGCTTGGGTCTGGTATTCAGGCTGGTTGCTGGTGGAGTTAAACAGCGGAGTAAGCGGGTCGATGTAAGTCGCCTGGAGACCCTTGTCTTCCTGGAGGCGAATGAAAAACTTGTCATTATTGGTGATGTTGATGTCAAATCGGCCAGCTAGCAGGAACTCATGGGTTAGGGCACCGACAGCCGATTGGTAGCTATTGGCACAGGCGATTGATGTGCCGAACCCACCTGTACCCGCGAGATCACCGCAGCCGCCACCCGCGGCCCCGAAAGGAACCGGCGTCCCACGGCTTGCGCCTGGAGCGGCGTTCCAGATATTGAACATATTCTGGTAGTAAGGAATTTGCGCAGCTTGCCCGATGGCGGTCAGGTTTGCCAGTGTGGCAGCCTGGAATGCCGGGCTGGGGGCGGTAACCGTCTGCGTCACCGGAACCACGACGCGCAGGCCTTCATAGTTGAAGAAGAAGAAAGCCCTGTCCTTCTTAATCGGTCCGCCGAAAGACGCTGCCCACTGATTGGCGTTGTCGAAAGTCTTCGGAGTGGCCGGCGTAGTGTTGTTGTGGAACCAGTCGTTGGCGTTCATGACCGAACCATTCCACCAGTAAGCTGCGTTGCCGTGGAACTGGTTGCCACCTGACTTGGTGACGTAGTTCACGGTGGCGCCAGCGAAGCCGCCGTATTCACCAGAATATCCGTTGCTGGTTACCGAGGCTTCCTGAATTTCGTTGTTGCCGAGCAGCAGGTTGGTCGCGCCCGAGTTGTTCAGGTTCAGGAACGGATCGTTGTCATACATGCCGTTCATGGTGAACAGATTCGAGGTGGCCGAAATGCCGTAGCTGGAGAAGTTTCCGTAGCCGCTCTGAGTGTTCATGACCGAACCGGGAGCGGTCTGGGCGATGAAGCTAAGATCGTTGCCAGGGTTAGGCAGGCTTTGAACCGCGAGGGTGTTCATCGTGGTCGAGATTTCGGAACTGTCGGTCTGCAGCAGTGGAGCTTCGCCGCTGACTTCGACGGTGGTTCCGGTGGTTCCGAGTTCCATCTTCAGAGGAGTGATGGCGACTGCACCTACCGATACGGTTTGCGAGACTGAGGTCGTTTTGAAGCCCGGCGCCTCGGCAGAAACCGTATAGTTTCCGGGAGATAACAACGCAAAACGGTAGGCACCCTGCGCGTTGGTCGTCCCGGCCTGTGTGTTTCCCTTGTCGGTGCTCTTCAGGGTCACGGTGACGTTGGGCAATACTGCGCCGGAGGGATCGGTGACGGTACCGCTAATCTCACCGGTGGTAGACGACTGGGCGAAGGTGGCGGTGCTCGCAAGCAGACAGACCGCCATTGCGAGCACGAAGGTAAACAGCATAAAGCGTTTAGACGTCATACTTCCTCCACTAAACCGTAATTGACTTGTCGACTGCAGGACCTGAAATAACACAATAATGTCAACAGGACATATGCACATGTGTTGCCAGCTCTTGTCTAGTATTTAAGTTGTTGATTAATAATGGTTTGTGCAGTTGCGGAGGGATGATAGAACAGCGATAGCTACGGTTCGCTGTAGATGAAAATATGGTTTATGGAATAGATTGGTCTTAATTTCAGGGTGAGCTGAGACGTTGCGATCTGAACTGTGGAAGAATGACTGAACCACCGAAAAGGCTCTCGTGATGACTTCAACACATAACATCAAGGCTCTTCCGATCGGTCCGCAAGTCGAGGCAATGCCGGCCAAGCGTCCGCAACGTACGACGCTCAACGGACGCGTGGTCAGCATTGTTCCCCTTGATCCCGTCGCTCACGCCGACGCGCTTTTTAAGAGTGCGTGTGGGGAGAAGAACGAGGCCTTGTGGCTTTATCTCTTCGAAGGGCCGTTCGCGACTCGCGCTGCCTTTGATTCGCATCTCCAACAGAAGGCGAGTTCGGAGGATCCTTTATTCTTTGCGATTCTCGATAAGTCGTCAGGCGACGCGGTTGGGTACGCGGCATATATGCGCATCGAGCCGACGCATCGGGTGATTGAAGTTGGGAGCATCCTCTATACATCTCGTTTGCAGCGGACGATCGGAGCGACAGAGGCCATGTATCTGATGGCCCGGCATGTTTTTGAAGATCTGGGATACCGGCGCTATGAATGGAAGTGCAACGCTCTGAATGCGCCTTCGCGGAGAGCTGCGCTGCGTCTGGGTTTCACATTCGAGGGAATTTTTCGTCAGCATATGATTATCAAAGGACGCAATCGTGACACGGCGTGGTTCTCGATGCTTGATTTGGAATGGCCGAAGCGAAAAGCGGCATTCGAGCGCTGGCTGGCTCCATCGAATTTCGACGCGAATGGACGGCAGAAGGTTTCGCTTTCCGAAATCAATGCGGTAGAAACGTAGGTAGCTACGTCTCTGCAGTCCACGAGCAGGACGGTCGCTATATTTAGTGAGTGTTCCCCGATAGTTCGTGGACGATGCTGTTCACGAAGGCTTTGGCGTCTCCGAAAAGCATTAAGGTTTTATCCAGGTAATAGAGCGGGTTGTCGATGCCGGCGAAGCCTGGGCTCATGCCGCGCTTGATCACCATGACGGTGCGAGCTTTGTCGACATCGAGGATGGGCATACCGAAGATGGGGCTGCCGGTGTCGGTTCGCGCGGCAGGATTCGTGACGTCGTTTGCGCCGATCACCAGGGCAACATCGGTCTGAGGAAAATCTCCATTGATGTCGTCCATTTCAATCAGGCGGTCATAGGGAATATCCGCTTCAGCGAGCAGGACGTTCATATGTCCCGGCATGCGGCCGGCGACGGGATGAATGGCGAAGCGAACATCGACTCCGCGTTTGGTGAGCGCATCATAGAGTTCGCGAACTTTGTGCTGAGCTTGCGCTACCGCCATGCCGTAGCCGGGTACGATTACAACCTTGTTGGCCGCGGCTAAGATTCCCGCGGCTTCTTCCGCCGTCGCGCTGCGCACCGTTTTCTCTTCCTGTCCAGCCACGGCGGCGGGCTGCACTTGTCCGAACGCCCCAAACAGAACGTTTGTGAAGGAGCGGTTCATCGCCTTCGACATGATGATAGAGAGGATCAGACCGGAAGAGCCGTCGAGCGCGCCCGCAATAATAAGGAGCTTGCTGTCGACTACGAATCCCATGGCGGCGGCGGAAAGACCGGCGTAGGAATTGAGCAGCGAGATGACGGTGGGCATATCGGCGCCGCCTATGGGAACGATCATCAGCACGCCGAAGAGAAGAGGAACGGCAATCATCACGGGAAAAAGTTGATGCGCTTCAGGGTGGATTACGAGGTAGACCGCAATTGCAACCGATGCTCCGAGCAGCGACAGGTTGACGAAGTTCTGTCCTTTATATGTGAGCGGGCGCTGCGGAAGAATTTCCTGAAGTTTCCCAGCCGCCATCAAGCTGCCGGTGAACGTGAGCGAGCCGAGGATTACCTCCATGGAGAGGACTGCCATCATGAAGCGCGGCACATTGGGAGTTCGGAGATAGAATTCCGCGGTGCCCACGAGCGTGACGCAGAATGCTCCGAAGGCATGGCTGAGCGCGGTTCGTTGCGGAACCGCGGTCATATGCACCATGCCTAAAGGAATTCCGATTCCGGAGCCGAGCACCAGCGCGATGGCGATCCACTTGTAGTCCACGATACCGTGGTGCAACAACGTGCCCGCGATGGCCAGGACCATGCCGATTTCGCCCGCGCGCACGCCGCGCTGGGCCGTGGCTGGGGAACTCATCCACTTCAGCGAAAGAATAAAGAGAACGCTGGCGATGAGATAAATGATTTCGATGATTTGTTGATTTCCCGCCAGGTCCGTGTTCATGGTTTTGTCGGGCGACTGGACTTGAACATTTTGAGCATACGATCAGTGATCAGAAACCCGCCGACGACGTTGCTGGTGGCGGCGACCACTGCCAGGAATCCGAACACGAACGAGAGCGTGCTTTTGTGTTCGCCCACCAGCACAATGGCACCAACCACTGCGATGGCGTCGAGGGCGTTGGTGAGCGACATCAGCGGCGTGTGCAGCAGAGGCGAGACTCGGCGGATGACTTCAAATCCAATAAACGCCGCCAGCATGAAAACGAATAATCCGTTGATGAGGGCTGAACCCATCTTGCCTCCTATATTTTTCCCGAAATCGCACGGGCGAGGACGCCCGCGCCTACATTCGTTATGCACCTTGCGAAACCAGCGCCGGCAGCTTGAAAAATTCTCGGACGCGTTGGTTTACTATTTCACCGTCTTGGGTTAGCAAGGTCTCGCGCGTGATTTCGTCCTGCAGGTTCAATTGCAGCTTTCCATCTTTTACCAGATGCAACAGAAATGCCGTGACATTGCGCGCGTACATCTGGCTGGCGTGATATGGAACTTCGGTGGCAATGTTGATGCGCCCGATAATCGTGACCCCATGGGCCACTATTGTCTTGCCCGATTGCGTGAGTTCGCAGTTCCCTCCTCGCTCGCTGGCGAGATCAAAAATGACCGAGCCCGGCGCCATCCCTTTCACCATCTCTGCCGTCACGAGCACGGGCGCTTTTTTGCCGGGGACGACCGCGGTTGTGACCACGACATCACTCTCGGCGACGACGCGGGTCAGTAGCTCGCGCTGTTTCGCATAGAAGCTCTCGTCTTGCGCAGTGCCATATCCGCGCGCATCCTGCGCATCTTTGGCTTCGATGGGAAGTTCGACGAAACGTCCTCCAAGACTCTGCACCTGCTCTTTCGAAGCTGGACGAAGATCATACGCAGAAACCACGGCACCCAGCCGCCGCGCCGTGGCGATGGACTGCAGTCCGGCGACTCCGGCTCCGATCACGAGAACGCGAGCGGGAGTAATCGTTCCAGCGGCCGTGGTCATCATGGGAAAGATTCTGGGCAGCGTGTCGGCCGCGATCAGCACCGCTTTGTAACCACAGATTGTCCCCATCGAGGACAGCGTATCCATGCTCTGAGCCCGCGTGGTACGCGGCATCAATTCGACCGAGAAAGAGGTGACACCGGTTTGGGCAATCTGCTGGATAACTTCATCTGACCCCAGCGGCCGCAGGAAACCAATCAGGATCTGGCCTCGACGCATCAAGGGAAGATCGGCTTTTCCGGTTACATCGTTGGAGCCGTAGCAGAGGACTTGCACGACGATGTCGGCGTTCGCGAACAGAGTGGCGCGATCGGGCAAGATCTTCGCGCCCTTTTCGACGTACAGCGCGTCAGGATACCCGGCCTCCACGCCCGCGCCCTTTTCGATTACGACCTCAAGTCCTGCTTTGAGAAGATTGGGCACTACCAGGGGAACGAGGGCAACCCGCCGCTCTCCCGGATAACTCTCCTTGGGCACACCAATAATCACGGAGTTGTTTCCTTTTGAATTGGGTAAAGCACGAACCGCTCATTGTAGCGGATGAGCGTCCGCAATGCAGTGACGGGGTTATGGGGGAGGGGCCGACCAATCAATTCTTTTTGGGAACACCCGGAGCGGGCGCGTTGGTGTCGGGCTTGTCGTTATTTTTATTTTTCTCCGGCACTTCCGGTTTTTGTTCAAGATTCTGCACGATTACGGAAATGCGTCGATTGGATGCGTCGAGGGGCTTACTGGGAGTACGCAGCATCTGATCGGCGTAGCCTCGGACTTGCGAAACCTGATCGCTTCGCAAACCATCGTGCTGCATCAGCCGGCGCGCGGCGTTGGCGCGGTCGGTGGAAAGCTCCCAATTCCCGTACTCGCGCCGGCCCGTATAGGGCTTGGAATCGGTGTGGCCCTCAATAGAAAGATGGTTGGGAAGTTTTCCCAGCTCCTGCGCCAATAGCAAGAGCAGCTCTTTGCCATTGTCACTGGGAGACGAATTGCCTACCTCGAAGAAGGTTCCAGTTTCGGTTTCGAGCAATTCGATGCGCAGCCCTTCGGGGGTTATGGTCATTTCGATCTGATCTTTGATTTTGTCGAAGTTCGGGACCTTGCTGATGGCCTTCTCCAGCTCCTCTTTCAGCTTCGGCATATCGTCTTTCGTAATGGCGAGGGCTTCGGCGGCGCCAACTTTCGTGGAGCCCATCTTATTGGCAGTTCCGGAGGGATCTTTGAAATAGCCGGCAACGGCTTCCTTCACGGGCTTGCTGGTGTTGAGCAGCCAGAGCACGATGAAGAGCGCCATCATCGCGGTCACGAAGTCGGCGTAGGCGACCTTCCACGCGCCGCCGTGATGTCCGCCATGTCCGCCTTTTTTCTTGATGATGATGATGGGACGTGAATCCGGCATAGATTTGTCCCTTTCTACGCTGATGCCGAAGCGGCTGCGTCTCCAGTTGGCGGCGCACCTGCGGCTGGTGCTGCATCACCGCCTCCTTTGCAATGCTTCTCAACCTCGACGAACGAGGGACGCACGTGGCCTGGAATCGCGCGGCGCGCGAATTCGACCGCCATAATCGGAGCAGTTCCTTTCAAGAAAGAAACCATCACCACGCGCAGGACGTGCAAGTACGCACCCTCATCCTCGGCGATCTTCTGCATACTGGCTGCGAGCGGGCCAACCAATCCGTAGCAAAGGAGGATGCCGAGAAATGTGCCCACCAGGGCAGCGGCAACTTTGTGGCCGATTTCTTCCGGCGGACCGCCAAGCGCTCCCATGGTAATCACGACCCCGAGCACGGCGGCGACAATTCCCAGGCCGGGCAACGAATCGGCCATGCTGCTCAGGGATGCGATGGGCAAGCTGGCGCCGTGGTGATGAACCTCCATGTCAAGATCCAGAAGTTGATCCAAGTCAAAAGCTTCGACTCCGGTGACAGCCATGCGCATGGTGTCGCAGAAATAGTCACGGACGTGATGATCTTTCAGGAAGACAGGATATTTGGAAAGAATTGGACTCTTGCCCGGGTCCTCGACATCAGCCTCTAATGCCATCAGGCCTTCGCGACGTGCCTTGTTCAAAAGTTCATACATCATTTTGAGCGATTCGAGATAGCGCTGTCTGGTAAATTTCGATCCCCCAAACACACCCACGACGCCGCCTACGATCTGTTTCAGAATGTGAAGCGGGTTGGCGATCAGCACCGTTCCGATCGCGGCGCCTCCAATGACCACGAGTTCGGCGGGCTGAACCAGAACCTTGACATTGCCGTGTTCCATCAGGTAGCCGCCCAAAACTGAACCGAAGACGATGACGATTCCGATAATTGCAAACATAGGGATCAGATCTCCGAGCTTGTCTGGCTTCCCTGGGAGCCAGTCGCGGCAGCTGCCTTTTCCAGAGAGGATCGTTGCAGGGAACTTTGCGCTCGCTTCAACAGGGAGTCGATCGTGTCCCCCTCCTGAGCGGTCGCGAATCCCACGGAAGTGGTGACTGACAACTCATCGCTCCACCAGCGCAGCCCAGCGCAAGTGACCATCTTCCGAACCCGTTCCCAGGTCTTTTCTACTCCGTGATCGCGACAATTCACCAGAATGACCAGAAATTGATCGTCCGCCCAACGTCCCACGAAATCTGCCGGGCGAAAGGCGCTTTTCATAGTTTGTGCCACGACTTGCAGAATGGTGGCGCCCGCCTGTCGGCCGTAGGCAGAACGGAAGTGCTCCAAGCGGTCTACCTGAATGGCAAGAATGCCGAATGGAAGGTGGTAGCGGGTGAAACTCGCAAGATTTTCGCTCAAGCTAAATTGGGTGAACTCTTGATTGGGGACGCCGGTGGTTTCGTCCGCGCAACCATGGGCAGCTAGGGTGTGCTGATTGCGTTCCCGATCCGAGGCAAATTTCTGCTCGTCAAAACTCTGCGCCATTCCGATGATGGAGCCGCGTGCATCGCGGATGGGAGCAACCCACATCATCACATGGACCGGATGTCCCTCTTTGTGGCGCAACTGCATCTTCGCTTCGTGAGCCTTGCCCTGATGCATGGTTCGAGTGAGCGGACAGGTTGCGCCACAGGCGACACAACCTTGACCGTCGCAGTGAACAAGAATATTGTCTCGCCAGGAGCGCCCGACTGCTTCGTGCCGCTTGTGCCCAGTCAGCCTCTCAGCCCCCTGGTTCCAGAACCGAATTGTCCCGTTTCGATCCGCCACAGAGATACCAGTCTGCAGGCTGTCCAACACGGCGCGGAGAATCTCCGGATCTTGAAAGTCAGGCATAAGAAGTTTGGCAGACGCGGCTAAGGTTTCTCATCGGCGAGAAAGGGTGGGTGCTTCAGAGTTTTCGTTGCTCGTAAGCAGATGACGACAGTAGTTTCGTAACTCCGGTCTCAATCGCCCGAATGGTCCTGTACCTTCGGACGCCCTCATGCGCGAATAGCTCTGCTCGAACCAGGCTGCGCCCGGATGCGGATCTCCAAAAGTAAAGGAAATATCGAATTGGGCCGAAGAACTAGGCATAGCCCCGTGTGCGCCGAGACGCTGCTGGGACCGAGTCTTTCTGAGTAGAGCAGTTCTACTGGTTGCCAAATGTTTCTTCTTTACAGAGCCTCGACAAACAGCCCTATCAGGGCAACACGCCGAGCCAGATTTCAGATCGTATTTCGCTGGCTTGCGATCCTGGCGTTAACCGCAACCGCGGGTGCGCAGCAGGACGTGAAAGATTTGAGTGAAGTCAGCCTGGAGGAGTTAAGCAACATCCAGGTCTATAGCGCTTCGAAGCACATGCAAAGCGCCAGCGAGGCGCCAGCCTCGGTCACGGTTGTCACTGCCGACGAAATTCAAAAGTACGGCTATCGCAACCTGGCCGACATTTTGCGCAGCGTGCCAGGCTTCTATGTCACCTACGACCGCGCTTACACCTTCGTCGGCGTACGCGGCTTTGGCCGCCTGGGAGACTGGAACAGCCGCATTCTGGTACTGATCGATGGCCATCGCATCAACAACAACGTTCTCGGCCAGGCCATGCTGGGGAATGAATTTCTGGTCGATGTGGACATGATCGAACGAGTGGAGATTGTCCGCGGTCCCAGTTCTTCGCTCTATGGCGCCAACGCTTTTTTCGCGGTCATCAACGTCATTACGCGTACAGCCAAGGAAGTGAAAGACTGGGAACTTTCTTTTCAAACGGGCAGCTTCGGCACCGACGAGGGTAGAGCTACTTACGGCCATCAATTTAACGATCTGGGTGTTCTTCTCTCCGGCACGTTCTACAACAGCACAGGCCAGACATTGTTTTTTCCTCAATTCGACAATCCGGCGAACAACAACGGCATCACCCGCGACACTGACTATGAATCTTATAAGCACATTTTGGCTACGCTGAGCTATCACGGGTTCACGCTCCAGGGATTGTTCAGTACGCGCGATAAAGGGGTTCCGACAGCGTATTTCGGAGCCGTCTTCAACGATCCCCGCGATTACAACATTGATAGCCATCAGTACGTCAGCCTCGACTACCAGCACCCGATCGGGAAATGGCAACTGGACGTGGGCACGAGCTATGACCAGGCGCGTTTGCAGGGGCCGGTCCCGGAGGCGCCGCTAATAGCCGGCGAGCCGATCGTGTTGAGCACGTACTCCTTCCGGGGAAATTGGTGGACGGGAGAAATCAAGGTAAGCCGCGATCTTTTCGAACGAGACCACCTCACCTTTGGGTCGGAGGTTAGGGACAACCTGCGACAGGACCAGGGCGATCTACTGAACCCTCCCAATACATTTTCTACCGATCTAAACAGCTCGCTGATCAGCGCGCTTTATGTCCAGGACGAATTCGGCATCACCAGCCGCCTCACGTTAAACGCGGGAGTTCGTTACGACCACTATTCCACTTTTGGTGGAACCACCAACCCGCGCGCGGCTCTGATCTTCCGTGCCTCCGAGAAGACCACCTTCAAGCTGCTTTATGGCAATGCCTTCAGCGCACCCGACGTTTATGAAACCACCCCAGACTTCGGGATTTTTTACGACGACAGTTTGAAACTCCGGCCCGAGCATATTCAAAGTCTGGAGGCCAGGGTGGAGCAGGGGCTGGGACAATACTTTCAGCTCTCGAGCGGAGTCTATCGCAATCGGATTAGCGACTTAATTTCGCTGGTCTCCGTCCCCAGTGACGGGAACTTCCAGTATCAAAATGCCGGAAACGCGCAAGCCGTGGGAATGGATGTTGAGCTGAGCGGACGCGCCAGCAACGGCTTGCAGGGCAAAGCCAGCTTCGATTATGTGGACGCGTACAGCGAAAGCGCGGGGCATCCGTCCCTGAATAACTCCCCCGGCCCCATGGCGAAGTTGAACCTGATTGTCCCTCTGATCGACCAAAGGTTGTCTGCCGGAGTCGAGGGGCAATTTCTGGGGAGGCGCTTGACCCTCTTGCAGGATTCGCTGAGCAGTTATCAGGTCTTCAACTTCACACTGCTAGGGCACACGGTCGGAAAACACCTGGATCTGGCCGCCAGCGTCTTCAATATTCTGGACAAGAAGTATTTCGATCCCGGCCGACCAGAGGACCCGGAAGATGCCATTCAGCAGGACGGAAGAAGTTTCCGGATCAAGATCACCGGCCGGTTCTGAAAAAACATGACGAGACCGGGAGTGTTAGGGAGTGGGCGGGTGCAAAACCCGCACACCCCATCCTCGAAAGTAACATGCGGATTGCGAATCTCACTCCGGCGAAGGTCTCAGGCATGTCGAGTCCGCCACGAGTTCTGGGGATGCTGGCGCTGTTAACGCTGCTCCTCGGCAGTGGATACGCGCAATCCTCGACCGCTGGCGAGTATCAGATCAAAGCTGCATTTCTCTACAACTTTGCAAAGTTTGTCGAATGGCCGGCGAGCAGTTTTCACGATCAGGCGGCGCCGTTTCAGATCTGCGTCATGGGACGTGATCCTTTCGGTGAAGGATTACTCAACATCACCCGCGAAAAGACAGTGAACGGACGCAAACTCGAGGTCGATACTGTCGCCGATTTGGAGCACGCCAGAACCTGCCACATCCTCTTCATTGCTTCGTCGGTGAAAATGCCCGTGGAGCAGATCATCGAAGGTCTGCGCGGGGCGAGTGTTCTCACCGTCGGCGACACCAAAGGCTTTGCCGAGCAGGGTGGAATGATCAATTTTGTGTTGCAGGACGAACGGGTGCAGTTCGACGTCAGCCGCGCCGCGGTAGAGCAGGCTGGACTGAAAATCAGCTCCAAGCTGTTGAGTGTGGCGAAAGTTGTAATCAGGTAAGCGTGTTTTGGGAGCCGTTTCTATGCGTCATTTTGGAGATTTGTCGATCCGCCACAAGCTTACTGTTCTATTCCTGGCGATCAGCGGCTTCACCGCATTGGCGGTTTCCTGTCCTATGGCAATTTATGACTTAGTCACATTCAGGCACGCAGTGGTCCAAAACCTGGCTGTCTTAGGCGACGTTCTGGCCGGTAACAGCACGGCCGCTTTGACCTTTCGGGATGCGGAATCGGCGCGGGATGTCTTGCGAGCATTGCGGGCAGAACCTGACGTAATCGCGGCCTGTATTTATACCGCAGACGGCAAACCGTTCGCCAGGTACGCGCGGGAGGTGAACCTTTCAGGTTTCATACCTCCGGCCGCGCAGGCGGAGGCCACGCAATTCCGGAACGGTCATCTGGTTCAGTTCCGCAAAATTGTTCTCGCGGGCGAGACCGTCGGCACGCTGTACATTGAATCGGATCTGGAAAGACTGCACTCGCGATTGCGAGGATATGCCTTCGCGTTCGTCTTGACTCTGCTGGTTACGCTCTCGCTGGCTTTCGTCCTTTCCTCTCGCTTTCAAAAACCGATTTCGCGTCCTGTCCTTCAGTTGGTCGAGACCACCAAAGCGATCTCGGGCCGAGGCGACTACTCGATCCGAGCCGAAGTCCTGAACCATGATGAATTCGGACTTCTGACAACCGAGTTCAACGGCATGCTTGAGCAAATCGAGAGGCGCGACCTGGAACTACAGCACCATCGGGAAACGCTTGAAGAGCAAGTCGCTCACCGCACCGGCGAATTGCTGGCCATGAACACCGACCTCACAGTGGCCAAGGATGCGGCCGAAGCGGCAAGCCGCGCCAAAGGTGAATTCCTTGCCAATATGAGTCACGAGATCCGCACTCCGATCAACGGCATCATGGGCATGACTGAATTGGCCTTGGACACGGAACTAACCACCGAACAGCGGGACTACCTGCAATTAGTGAAATCTTCGGGCGAATCACTGCTATCGGTAATTAACGACATTCTGGATTTCTCCAAGGTGGAATCGGGAAAGCTGGATTTGGAAATGATCGAATTCAATCTCTACGATTGCGTGGGCGAGACTATGAAGACGCTGGCTCTGCGCGCTCACCAGAAAGAACTGGAGCTGGCCTACGACGCCGATCCCGAAGTGCCCTCGCACTTGCTCGGGGATCCTGGCCGCCTGCGGCAGATTCTGGTAAACCTGGTCGGCAACGCGATTAAGTTCACCCAGCGGGGAGAGGTTTTGGTCACAGTTGAGAAGAGCTCGCAAGATGGCGGAAGCGTGGAACTTCATTTCAAAGTGAAGGACACCGGCATCGGTATTCCTCCGGAAAAACAAGGGCTGCTTTTCAAAGCCTTTTCTCAAGCCGACAGCAGCACTACGCGCAAGTACGGAGGCACCGGCCTGGGACTGGCGATCTCAGTCCGGCTGGCCGAATTAATGGGGGGCAAGATGTGGGTCGACAGCAGCGAAGGTCAAGGAAGCATGTTTCACTTCACCGCGCGCTTTGCGATTTCCGCGGCAAAGGTTCAACCCGCATCCCCTGCTCTCGAAACCGCGTTGCAAGGTCTCCGAGTGCTGGTCGTCGACGACAATGACACGAATCGGCGCATCCTCTGTGACATGGCTCGCGGATGGGGAATGCGGCCGTATGCCACGCAAAACGGCACGCTGGCAATGGCCACGGTGGAAACGGCAGAGCAGGAACGCGATCCCTTCCGCGTCATCCTCATCGACTGCCACATGCCCGGGATGGATGGGTTCGAATTAGCAGAAAAGATGCAAACAAGAATCAAGCGGAATGCTGAGCTTGGTGAGGCCACCGTCTTGATGCTCACGTCCGGAGGACTGCCGGGCGAGGCTAACCGATGCCGGGAGGTTGGTATCTCCGCTTATCTGCTCAAGCCGGTGCTCAAAGACGACCTGCTGGCCGCGATCCGCGCGGCGCTTAGCCAACGTCGGGCGGAGACCGACCAGCCACCCGCACTGGTCACTCGCCATACCCTGCGTGAATCGACACGCAAGCTACGGGTTCTGGTGGCGGAAGACAACGCAGTGAACCAGGCCGTGATCCTTCGCGTCTTGCAGAAGATGGGCCACACGGCTGTGCTGGCACAAAACGGGAAAGAAGCGCTCGCGCTGGCTTCGGCAGAAACTTTCGACGTTGTTTTCATGGATGTTCAAATGCCGGAGATGGACGGCATGGCCGCGACCGCGGCGATCCGAAAAATTGAAAAACAGAATGGAACAACCCACCTTCCGATCTTCGCCATGACGGCCCATGCGATGAAGGGCGACCGCGAACGCTGTTTGGCCGCCGGCATGGACGGGTACCTGACCAAGCCGGTGCGTTTTGGCGACATTGAACAGACATTGTCAAACACAGTGCGTTCGCCGATGACGCCAGCCAAGCCTGCGGTGCCAAAAGCATCCTGGGATAAGACAGGGGCTCTCAATCGTATTGGAGGCGATACGCAACTGTTGCAGGAACTGTGCCAGATCTTTTTGGAAGAGTCTCCGAAATTGCTGCAGAAACTCCGCCAGGCAGTGGCGGCGGGAGACGCGGATGGGGTCATGCGAGCGGCTCACAGTCTTAAGGGAGAGTCCAGCTACCTGGGCGCGGGCGGAACTTCGCAAGCGGCCCGCCAGCTCGAAGAGATGGGGCGCAGCAACGACCTTTCGCGGGCCGGTGAAACGCTCGGTGTGCTGGAACGCGAGGTGGCAGGTCTGCACTTCGATCTCAAAGAGTTAGCAGGGACACATCATGAATAAGCTTCCAGCCGGGCCAACCGGAGCGCTCTCAGATCCACGGCCGATCCCTGATACGAGAATCTCCCCAGTGAACACCGCGCTTATCGCGGAAGACGATCCCATTTTCCGCCGGATTCTCGAGAGCTGGTTTAAAAAGTGGGACTACAAAGTCACAGCCGTGGAAAACGGACTGGCGGCGTGGGAAGTCTTGCAGAGTGACGATGCTCCCCCACTAGCGATCCTCGATTGGATGATGCCGGGGATGGATGGGATCGAGCTCTGCCGCAAAATTCGCAGCCGCAATCATGGTCCCTACCGTTATGTTCTACTGCTGACCGCTAAGGACGACAAACAGGATGTAATCGCCGGTCTGGAAGCCGGTGCCGACGATTATTTGACCAAGCCGTTTGACGTGGACGAACTCCGCGCCCGGGTTCGAGCGGGAAAGCGAATTCTCGATCTTCAAGCGGCCTTGCTCCACTCCCAGAGTGACTTGCAGTTCGCCGCGGCCCATGATCCCTTGACCGGACTTTGGAATCGTGGCGCCATACTCGATTTATTGAGAAGAGAAGTGTCTCGTAGACAACGCACCAATGACCCCCTGGGCGTAATTATGGCCGACATCGATTACTTCAAGAAAATCAACGACACGTACGGGCACCTGGTGGGCGACGTTGTGCTGCAAGAGGTGACGCGGCGGCTGGCCACAGGGGTGCGACCTTACGACGGGGTCGGCCGTTATGGAGGAGAAGAATTCTTGATTATCTTCCCCGGCTGTACCGCCAGCGACTTGATCGTCGGGGCGGAACGCCTGCGCCAAAGTGTCGCTGAGCGTCCGGTCGAAACCAGTGCGGGCCAGATTGCGGTGACTCTCAGCCTCGGGTTAGCCGCAGTGGAGCAGGTTGAAAAGGAAACGCCGGATTGTGAAGCGTTCCTTCGCTCCGCCGATGAAGCTCTCTACACCGCGAAAGATCGAGGACGGAATCGCGTGGAAATCGGCCTGACATCGCACGTCTCGGGACTGCATACCGACTGATTCCGGCAGCCAGGTATTCGAGAACGCTTCCATTCCAAAGTGCTCTTAACCTGGATGTTAATCGTGCGATAGCACATTCGTGGGTCTTTCTAGCCCGGACGTGCCATTCACAAAAATCAAAGGAAGAATTACTTTTCTAAGTGAGCAGTTCTGGGGGAGGGCTGCCCGGGCGTCCAATGACTCGCGAGAGTCGGACGCCCGTTTTTTATTTTTGGAGGATCCGGAATTCACGCTGACAAAAAAAGATGGCTCCGACTGTGATCTAGATCAGTAAGTCGAAATAGTGAAATTGACGGTAACGCGGGCCTCGGTTTCCACCGGTTGCCCGCCCTGGTAGTAAGGTTTGAAGTGCCACTGCTTGACCGCCTCGCGGGCAGCTTCCGAAAGAATCGCGGGCCCGCTGAGCACCTGGATGTCCTGAATGCTGCCGCTCTTGCTGATTAGCGCCTCCAAAACGACTGCGCCTTGAACTTTCATTTGCTTCGCGAGCAGCGGATAGCTGGGGTCCACTCGAGAAATGACTTGCGCGCTTCCGGGCGAAAGCTGAACCTGTGCGCTGGTCTTCGTCGTCGCGGCAGCACTGTTGCCTTGGCTAATCACTGAAGGAGCGGTTTGCTCCGGCGCTGCATCGTCGCTGGGCTGCATCTGCAGCTTGACAGAACTATCCCCGGGACTAACAGCCCGGTGCTGATTGCCGGCAACGACCTCAACCTCAAGAGGAGGTAGTACGGCGCGATTCGTCGCGACGATGAACGGTGGGTCTGGCGTGCTAGCCGACTGCGCGGTCGGCGTTGATCGCTTTGATTTTGGCCGCGCGTGAGCCGGCGAGGGTATCGCAATTTTCGGTGGTGCAATTGGTGCGACAGTCTTGGCAGGACTCTTTGAGGGGAGTGGTCGGGCGGCGTCCTGGTCTGGAGTTTCGGATTCAGCACTTGGACTGGACGGGAACCAGAACTGGTGGTCCTTAATTACAACCGCGACCAGTGCGAGCACCAGAACCATCAGGGCTATGAGCATCCGGCGGCGCTGTTGCTGCTCGAAAGCCGCATGTGGCAGGGAATCACCCGGCTCTGTGCGGCTCTTCTGCTCCAGCATAGGCATAGCGCCAACTCCCCTGCCCCTGCCGAACCTGGGACTTGCTGCCTAGTATGCCTTGAAATAGCCAGCAAAGCTAGCATCGTGCCGGGGGACTCTGAGAATTCCGTTGTCTTCTTTCGTGTCGGGAGCCTTGTGAGCAGACCGGAGGGCGGCTAATGAAGTTCAAATGCAAGAACCACGAAAGGATGCGAGGGCACAAAGGAAGCAGCTCGTGCCTCAGCAGGCGAGTTGTTCGCGGCTCAGCTTGAGGCCGTTCAGGTTGCCAAGCACGGTGACTGCGATCGAGTCGGTAAGAAAGAATTCATTGGCAAGTTCCCTTACTTCTTCGGCGGTGACACTCTCGATTTTCTCAATCAGTTCGTCCATGCTGTAGAAGCGATCGAAATACATCTCCTGACGAGCCAGGCTGGACATGCGCGCAGTCGAGGACTCGAGCGACAACATCAAGCTCCCTTTCAGTTGATCCTTGGAACGGCGGAGTTCTTCGGCGGGAACATCTTCCAATTTGAGTTTACGGAACTCGGAAACAATCGACTGTACAACTTTGCCGGCCGATTCCCGCGACGTACCCGCATAAACCGAAAGGCAACCAGTATCGCGGTAGGGATTCAGATCGCTGTAGATCGAGTAAGCAAGTCCCTGGCGTTCACGGATATTTTGAAACAGCCGCGAACTCATGCCCCCGCCGAGCAGCGTATTCAGAATGTACGACGCGTGCCGCTTCTCGTGGGCGATGGGATGGGAAGGCACGCCCACGCAAATCTGCACTTGCTCCAGAGATTTCTTGTTGCGCATGATGATACGCGGAACAATCTTCGGCTGGGGACTATGAAATCCGTTCTTGACCGGGCTCATGTGCTGAAAATGCTTTGCCACCAGTTCTACGAACTGCTCATGCTTCAGGTTACCGGCCGCGCAAATGATCAGATTGCCGGGGGCAAAACGCTGCCCATAGAAGCCAAGAACGGGATCCCGCTCAAATGTTTTCACCGTATCCTTGGTTCCCAGGATCGGCTTGCCCAGCGGGTGATCCCTCCAGAAGTTTTGGGTAAAGATCTCATGGACGAGGTAGTCGGGGCTGTCTTCGTCCATTTTGATTTCTTCGAGGATGACGCCCCGTTCGCGGCTAATGTCCTTGACATCAAATGTCGGATTGAGAACCAGGTCGCTGAGAACATCCATCGCGATCGGCAGATGCTCATCCAAGATTTTGACGTTGAAGCAAATGCACTCCTTGGCGGTGAAGGCGTCCATGTTCCCACCGATGGAATCGACCTGGCGGGCTATGTCCTCGGCGGAACGATGTTTGGTGCCTTTGAATACCATGTGCTCGACGAAATGGGAGATGCCATTCCATTGCGCATCTTCATCGCGCGATCCGGTCTTGATCCAAATGCCGATAGAAGCCGAGCGGATATGCTGCATCTGTTCGGTAATAATAGTGAGCCCGTTGGGCAGCAATTCCCTCTTTATGTTGCGTACTTCTTCAACCATTAAATTTTCCTAAGCTCCTCCGCCACCAGGATAGGGGCGGGTCTTTACTATTGTTACACACCCCTCACGCTCCCGGCGAACCTCGGCAAAACAATGTCAAATCATTTATAATCATATACTTGCAATTGACCTGTTTGGATAAACCAAATCAGCTGGCGCCGGTTTCGCCCATCTCTTCTAAAATAAGCGTTGCAAAGTCTATGAGTGACAAAAGACAAAACGTACTGTTGGGCCTCACTTTTCGCGAGCTTACGGATTTTGCGGAGGAATCCGGCCAGCCCTCCTACCGCGGACGGCAATTGTTTGAAGCGGTTTATGGCCAGCGCGTCGAGTCCGTTGAACAGATTTCCACGCTTCCGCAGGAGTTGCGGCATCGCTTCAAACAAAGAGGCTTGTCGGTAGGGGTTCCGACGATTCAGAAAAAATTCGTGTCCAGTGACGGCACGATCCGGTACCTTATCGGCTTCTCGGACGGGCAAAGTGTAGAGACCGTCTGGATGCCGGAAGGTGACGACGGCGAAGCCGGAGACGGAAGCGAAGCTGGAAACGAAGTTGAAAAAGCGCGAGCCTGGGACCGCGCGACCATTTGCGTTTCCAGCCAGGTCGGTTGCGCCGTAGATTGCCAGTTCTGCTTGACCGCGCTGCTCGGGGTAAAGCGTAATCTCACGGCTGGCGAGATCGTAGGACAAGTCTGCGCCGTGCTCAACGACCAGCATGTCTCTCCGCCGCAGGACCGCGTGAACATTGTCTTTATGGGCATGGGCGAGCCTTTCTTGAACTATGACAATTTCATCAAGGCAGTCGGCCTGTTGGCTGAGGGAGTGGGAATCGCTGAATCTCGCATGACCGTCTCAACTGCGGGCATCGTGCCCCGGATCTATGATCTTGGTGCCGAGCCGGTGCGACCGAAACTGGCTATATCGCTGAACGCGCCTAACGATGAATTACGAAGCCGGCTGATGCCGATCAATCGCAAGTGGAATCTGGAAAAGTTAGTGGCGGCTGCCCGCGATTTTCCCCTGAGGAATCGAGAAAGACTAACCTTCGAATACGTCCTCATGGATGGAGTGAACGACTCACCGCAAAACGCCCGCGAACTAAGTGAACTGATCCGTGGGATACGAGGGAAGGTAAACCTCATCGCACTCAACCCCGGTCCGGGGATTGCTTTTCAAACTCCAGCCGAGAACCGGGTATTCGAGTTTCAGAAGACATTGACCGCCGCAGGTGTGCCCGCATTCATCCGCCGCCCACGCGGGCGCGACATTTACGCCGCTTGCGGTCAATTGAAACGAACCGTGGAATTCCCTGCCTCCTGAGCTAGTGCAGGCGTCCTCGCCCGTGCGGGGTTTAGCGGGTTGCGGCCGCTTTCGCTTCGGGAAGCACCTCGGGCGATTTGTAATTACCCAAAACAGAGCCGGAAATCTGTGCTGAATCCGCAGCCGCAGGTAGCTCGATGCGGAATGTCGCCCCGCCCTCCGGTCGATTTCCGCAGGTAATTTTTCCGTTGTGCTCCTGAATAATGCCGTAGCA
Source organism: Acidobacteriota bacterium (assembly GCA_013288805.1). Classification (GTDB taxonomy): domain Bacteria; phylum Acidobacteriota; class Terriglobia; order Terriglobales; family Acidobacteriaceae; genus JABDBE01. The sequence continues at coordinate 33,022 of JABDBE010000011.1, read as the reverse complement.
GACGCTAAGACCCAGACCTGGTCCCTGGCCGACCGGCCGAGTGGTATAGAAAGGATCGAAAACCCGGTCTGGTTCCTCCATACCTGGCCCATTGTCGGAGAATTCCAGCACCACCTTGGTATCCTGTACTCCCGCGGTCACGGTCAGCGTGCCGCCCGTTTCTGTCAAAGCATGGAGAGCGTTGTTGGTAATGTGCAGGCATACCTGCAGAAGTTGATTCGAGTCGCCGAGAACTCGCGGCAGTTCGCTGGCGATGTCGGTGTGTACTTGAACATTGGGACCTCGCGATTGGGGCAGACAGAGCTTGACCGCGGTTTGTAACAGTGCACTGATATCCACCAGAGTCTTTTCTGCAGGAACCTGCTTGGCAAAACTCAGCAAGCTGGAAACAAGCGTCCGCGTCCGGCGTACCTGCTGCTCAAATTTTTGCATCAGTGACCGTTGTTCGCTGCTGAGTTCAGTTGATCCCAGCAACTCCGCGTATCCCATCATCGCGGCAAGCGGATTGTTCAATTCATGAGCGGCGCCGCCAACGAGTTGCCCAAGTGAAGCCAATTTCTCCGACTGCACCAACTGCGCCTGCACCCGTTTGAGGTTGTCGAATGATTCCTGAGAAGCGATCAGCAATTGCAGGAGCTCGCGATCCAGCAGGTGCTGTTTGAAGAACACCAGCGCGCCCATGACCAGCATGCTTGACAACGTAAGTACGAGCCGAAAGGTACGGACCCGCTGTGGAATTCCAGCATCGAATAAAGACCACATGGCAAACAGCGGAAGCGAAAAAATGGCGACCATGCCCAGCCTCATTACCCACACTCCGTAGCTCCCGGAAGCGGGGGCAGGCTGCTGCTTGCCGGGTGAACGGAGTGCCAGCATACCGATAACGGTGATCCACGCCATGGAGATGACCAGGGGCACATCGTACAGACTGCCGGTGTGATACCCTCCCTGTGCAATCACCCAGTTTATGAGGTAGGAACTCAGCGAGTACGTCAGCCCGGCGCCAAACCAATTCGCATAGATGATTTTCCAGGAACCTTGGCCGCGGAACCAAAGAATGCCCAAACCAGCCAGAAATACTATTTTCTCTGTAAGGTAGAGGATGTTGAGGTTGTGATCGTAACTGGGTTCATACGGTCGCACGTACTGCCACGGAATCACGGTAAACAAATAAAGATATAGCCACCAGACTAACAAAAAGGCAAAGTCGAGGGTTCCGAGGCGGGTGGTGCGTTGGTTCGTTTGCACATGCGGCTGCACAGCCAGCGCCGCTGTCATGGGGACGATATGAAGGAACAGTATTACGTCTCCCCCGAAAGGGTTTGGAAACTCCTTGCGCAGCAACACCTCGAAGTACATCCACAGGCACTGGTAGGACATCCAGAAAGCCACGCCCAACGTCATCAATGCCCAGAACAGCCGGACTCGACCGCGGGTTGCGAGTGCATTCAGCAGGAGTGCAACCGTGCCGGCAAGAAGGAGAACAAGCTGGGTGATGTCGCTTAGTGCAGTCAGAGGAAAGCCTTCGCGCAAAAACAGCGATGCCACCACCTGCAGACACACCAACCCCGCAGCGATCGAAATCCACAACTTCGTGTGACCGGACATGTTCATCCGTACCTGATTCTTAGGCACAATACACTAGAGGGAAAGTTACTCAAGTAACCAGAATGGAGCCTGGCAAGAATCGCCCAAGCCCTAGGTCCGAGTCTACTCTATTTAGATTGTTGGTGTTAGCTGCTGTTCAAGGAAGTTTTCACTTGCTCTCTGGCCCTATTACAAATAACATCCGGCTAACCATAATTCCTGTTACACGGTCGGATTCGATTGCCATTCCAAGCACTGCGAGATCGATTCCTGTGGAGGCTTCGCGCTCCCATGGGTCCCGGCGAAGTACGCCGAACTGAACGCTGGCTGGCCACAGCTCGCGTTTCCCTCGCTCTGGCTTCGCTAGTCGCGATCTGGATGGACCCCGCGGAAGTTCGTTATTCGCTTTGGGCCTACGGGCTGTTGGCCTTCTACGTTGCCCAGGGTGTCATCATCATGATCTTCCTGCGCAGGCGTCAGGAATCGACGCAGTCGTTCCGACTGCTCGTGCACAGCGCAGATGTGATCTGGCCAGCTCTCATTTCAGCCTTTGTCACGGGGCAGGGCAATCCTTTTTCCTTGTTCTTTGTTTTTGTTCTTGCAGCTGCTGCCTACCGTTGGGGGCTGTGGGAGACGATGGGAACCGCTGTGGCGGCAGTATTGGTGCTTTGGGTAGAGAGCTTTTGTTTGATTCATCTTCACGTTGTCGACCGAGTGAACGGGTTTCTTTTGAGCCATAAACTGGGCCTGCCTCTGTTGCACGTGAATGTGACCGATTTCGAGCCCAAACATCTTTTCATGCGCTCCGTCGATCTGCTCGTATTGGGCATTCTGTTAGGATATCTTGCCGAGCAGCAGAAACAGCTGCGCGCGGAGAAAGCGGTAATTGCCCGAACGATTGGCAAGGCAAGAGTCGAGGCCGGGCTTACCGGAACGATTGGCGAGATTGCCGGTGAACTGCTCTCGATGTATGGGGCAAAACAACTGGTCATCGCTTCTCACGAGACTAGCAACTATCGCGTTTTTGTCGGCGAATTGCGTCACACGAACGGCGATACATCCTTCCGATGGCTGGATCCGTCCGCGAGTGACCGCGAGACCTACCTGTACGAGTCTTCCGCGGCCACTTGTTACGCGCGACGAATCGGCAAACACCGGATGGAAGATTTTTCTCTGCTGGGATTAGATCGGGAGGGCGCAAGAGTTCGGGATCTTACTCCGGAATTTCTGGATCCGCTCGCGAAAAGATACGATTTCCAGAGTTTGATGACGGTGTCGTTTGCCTTTGGACGCGAATGGTCGGGACGAATCTTTCTGCTCGATCCCTCCTTAGCGGGTGACACGGAAGAAGAGTTGCGGTTTTTGGACGAATTGGTGCGCCAGGTTGGACCAGCCGTCTACAACGTGCTTCTGTTACGGCGTTTGCGGCTGAAGGCTGGAGCATTGGAGAGAGCGCGTTTCGCGCGCGAATTGCACGACGGGGCTGTCCAGTCGCTCATCGCTGTCGAGATGCAGGTCGATGTCTTGCGGCGTCAATCCCCCGGCAAGCCCGGCCTGGTCACGGAAGAACTAGGCAGGATCCAGGGGCTGCTGCGCGAAGAAGTTCTCAAGTTGCGGGAACTAATGCAGCAGATGAAAACCCTGGATGTAGATTCGAAGAAGCTTTTGGGATTACTATCGGACACGGTAGAGAGATTCCAGCGGGAGACCGGAATCTCCGCCCGGTTCCTTTCGGATTTGGACGAACTGAACATGCCGCAGCCCGTGTGCAGGGAGTTGGCGCGCATTGTGCAGGAGGCGCTGGTCAACGTCCGCAAGCACAGCCAGGCGCGACAGGTGCTGGTGCGGCTGGGTTCTCGCAATGGCGCCTGGCACGTACTGATCGAGGACGACGGGCGGGGTTTCCCATTCGCAGGACGCGTCTCTCAGGCCGAACTCGATACGCTGGGCAAAGGCCCTCTGGTCATTAAAGAGCGTGTCCGTTTGATTGAAGGCGAACTCACGATAGAATCAAATCCGGGCCAGGGGTCACGTTTAGAAATCTCGGTCCCGCAGCGCCGGCAAGTAACTTATGGATAACCGACGATCGCAGCCGACTCGCATCCTAATTGCCGACGACCATCCTATTTTCCGCGATGGCTTGCGCCGGCTCTTGGAAACCGAGCCTGACCTCAAGGTGATCGGAGAAGCATGTGACGGCGCCGAAGCCGTCCGGCTGGCGAAGCAACTCAAGCCCGACATTCTGCTCCTGGATCTGGCCATGCCCCGCCATCCTGGGCTGGAGGCGTTGCGCGAGATGAGCTCTGCTTCGAACCAGAACGCGGTTCGAGTGATACTGCTGACCGCGGCGGCCGAAAAGGCCCAGATTGTCGAAGCTCTGCAACTCGGGGCTCGCGGCGTGGTATTAAAAGACTCAGCGACCCAACTTCTCCTGAAAGCTATTCACACTGTAATGGCTGGCGAATACTGGGTAGGCCGCGAGAGCGTATCCAATCTGGTGCAGTACCTCAGAACTCTGGTCCAGTCTTCGGGCGAAGAGGCGCGGCAGAAGAAATTCGGCCTGACGCCCCGCGAACTGGAGATTGTTTCGGCGGTGGTTGCGGGCTACTCCAACAAGGAGACGGCCGAATACTTCAAAATCAGCGAGGACACGGTAAAGCACCACCTCAGCAATATCTTTGACAAACTTGGGGTTTCCACTCGCCTTGAACTGGCGCTCTTTGCCGTTAATCAGTCCCTCCCCTTAAAACCAATCGCTTAAGGATATGGCACTTTAGTGCCATATCCTGACACCGAAGAGCTATTGTTCCGCCCTCCCCAGATAATTAGCATTTAGGGGACAACTGAGATCAGGGGATGTTTCCGTTGATTGTCAGCTCGGTACAAGTCTTCCGCTCACGTGGGGAGTACTTGGCCGGGGAGCAAGGAGGAGCCTGTGGCAAAGTGTTTGCACCAACTGTGGTCGGATGAGCGAGGACAGGACGTCGCCGAGTATGCAGTCATGCTTGCCGTGATCCTGGTGATCGTCGTGGGTACCATTCGTCTAATCGGTGGTAATGCCAACAACGTGTTTTCGTCGGTCGCGAGTTCTATCGGGCAATAAATTCGCGAAGCCTGAGTTTCGCTCCCGTAACCTGTCAGGTATTCCTGCCCATCCACCTGATTTTCGTGGTCCAAGCTACGCCCCGTCTCTGGTCAGCAGTGGACGATCTTTGGGCTTTTAAGGCCGCGGGTGGCGTTCCGAGTATCGACTACAAGCTGTGAATCGCGCACTATCCCCGCGTAGTCATAATCTGAGTGATCGGTGACGATCAAGACGCAGTCATATTGGCCGAGATTGTCCAGCGGCGCGCATTTCATTTGCAGATCGTACTTGCGCCCCTTGCCAACGGTCGGAAAATACGGATCGTTATAGCTGACCTGGGCGCCGTCTTTCTGTAGTAGCTCGATAATGGTCAGGGATGGAGATTCGCGCAAGTCATCGATATCCTTCTTATAAGCGAGTCCGAGCACCATCACCTTGGCGCCGTTCAAGGCCTTCTTGTTCCGATTAAGGGCTTTGCCGACCGATTCCAGCACGTGATACGGCATGTTGGTGTTGATCTCACCGGCTAGTTCGATGAAGCGGGTACGGAAATCCCACTCCTTGGCCTTCCACGAAAGATAGAAGGGATCCACCGGGATGCAGTGACCGCCCAGCCCAGGGCCGGGATAGAACGGTTGGAAACCAAACGGCTTGGTTGCAGCCGCATCGATTACTTCCCAGATGTCGAGACCCATGCGCAAGGACAACAGCTTCAATTCATTCACCAGCGCAATATTCACGCAGCGGTAAATATTCTCCAGCAACTTGGTCATCTCGGCGGCAGCCGGCGAGGAAACCCGCACCACCCGGGCGAAAATGGCGCCATACAAAGCCGCAGACAGGTCAGACGCTTTCGCGTTAAGCCCGCCCACCACTTTCGGAATGTCGCGCCGCGCCACCGTCTGATTGCCTGGATCTTCCCGCTCAGGAGAAAATGCGACATAAAATTCCTGGCCGGTGGAAGCATCGCCGCGTGAAGCCTTAAGCCCTTGTCGGTTCCCTTTCTCTAGGATGGGAATCAGGACTTCCTCGGTGGTGCCGGGATAGGTTGTGCTCTCGAGGATCACCAAATGTCCGGGGCGCAAGTGCGGAGCGATGGACTTTGCTGTATCGGTGATGAAACTTAGATCAGGCTCGTGGTATTCGTTCAGCGGCGTAGGCACGCAAATGATGATCGCGTCCATCTCGGTTAAACGGGCGTATTCGGCGGTCGCGCTGAAGCCTTTTTTCTTCGCCGCCTGAATCTCAGTCGCTGGAATACGAAAAATGTAGGAACCTCCCTGCTCCAGAGTGGAGATCTTGCGGGCGTCGATATCGAACCCGGTAACTGAGAATTTCTGCTCTGTGTAGAGCAGAGCCAGAGGCAGACCTACGTAACCGAGGCCGATGACGGCGACACGCGCCTGTTTCTGCTCAATCTTGCTCTTCAGGTCGGAAAACAAAGCGGCGGCGGGCATTGATTCAATGCTCATAATTGATTTTGGGGGTCCGTTTGGATTTTACCATGTTGACCTTCGACACTCGAAAAGCGAGCGTACGTGCGCTCACTGAAGTAACCTGCAGCTTGACTGCCACGAATCGAGATTTCGCGTAGTCTGTATGGTCGAAACAGAGCGACGAAGAGCAGTTGTAGTCGCGGTTTAGCCGCAGGAAAACGAATCCATGGCAAAGCTTAAACTTGTCCTGATCTTAGGAGGATTGTTCGTAACCGCCTTGCTTGCGACTTCCGGTCGATTTCTCGTGGTCAATCAACCCCGCAAGTCAGACGTTATGGTTGTTCTCGCCGGGGAAACCGACCGGCGTCCAGCACGAGGGTTGGAGCTGCTCGAACAAGGTTACGCACCGCGGTTGATCCTCGATGTTCCCGCCAAGGCCAAAATTTACCAGTGGAACCAGTTGGAGATTGCGCGGAAATTTGTCGAAGGGTTGCCGCAAGCCAACGCAATTTCCGTCTGTCCGATTTACGGACACTCTACCCGGGATGAGGTTCAAGACGTGGCCCGCTGCCTGCAAGGCGCCACCGCCCACAGCATCCTGCTGGTCACTTCCGATTACCATACCCGGCGCGCTCTCAGTATTTTTGAGCGGGCTTTGCCCGCGGATTACAGCGTCGCCGCCGCCTTCGATGCCAGCTCGTTCGGCGCAGAGTGGTGGCGACATCGAGAGTGGGCCAAGGTAAATTTTGAAGAATGGTTGAAGCTGATCTGGTGGGAACTTATCGACCGCTGGCGCTAGGGATTCGAGTCGTGCCGATTGTGCGGGGGTAATCCGAGAGGCAATTGACGGTCGATGGTTCGCGGGCTAGTATCACCGCGAAGAGTTTGTGCCATGAGTGTGTCGATACTCCGAAATATTGTTTGCTGGACGCTGGTCGCCATCACTCCTGCGTCCTTGCTGGCGGCCGATTCGGGCGGAGCCATGCTCTATGGACGTGGCCCAGTCTTGCTCAACGGAAGTCCATTGCCCAATTCGTCCGCCGTTTTTCCGGGTGATTTGATAAAGACCCAGCCAGAGTCGCTCGCTACGCTGGATGCATCCGGCTCCGGCGTTATTGTGTTGCCGGACTCCGTCGTAAAATTTGAAGGCAAGGCTGTGACTCTCGAGCATGGAAGCGTTAACGTGGCTACGTCTGTAGGTATGGTTGCAATCGCCGGAGTGGTCACAGTGACCCCAGCTTCCAACACTTGGACAGAATTTGAAGTAGGGAATACCAACGGAACGGTTCAGGTTTTTGCCAGTAAAGGCAGTGTGAGCGTCAATTGCGGAAAGGACACAGCCAATCTCACCGAGGGTGAGCAGGCGAATCCTGACGACTCCGGCAAGTGCAATAAGAAAAAGCGGAAGGCAGCGGGACCGCCTTTTCCAGGAGGCGGCGGCTGGTTGACGAATCCATATGTTATAGGTGGAGCTGCGGTTACAACAGGCGTGATCGTTTGCCTGCTGCTGTGCAATTCTTCCCAGCCATTTATGAGTCAATACAAACCGTAGCGACTAGCTACTTCACTTCAAGTTCTCTTGTGCTCAACTGCGGACGAAGATCGTAGGCACCGGGCAGAACCGCGCGGCGGCGCGCAGCCCTGGTGTTGTGTCGATGGTGATGCCGGCCGAAACGTGGCTCCATGGCAGCGACCGTGCAGAGCACATAGAAGAGAGCGGCGTTCGCCGGGATCTGCAGATTGAAGTCCACAACGCTGTGAACCAGAATGCCGGTTACCCCAAGTACGGCGGCTAAAGTCAGCGCAGTGTTGGCATCGGCTGGGAGATGCTTCAATTTCTTAAAGGCAGAACCGAACAGCGTCAGCAGAAACCATAGCATCGTGGCGAAACCGAGCACTCCGATTTCAACCAGCAATTGTAGATAATCGTTATGCGCCGGACCCACTTGGAAATTCGTAGAGAGATGACTGAACTGCGGATAGATGTCGGGGAACGTGCCCAAACCCCATCCTAAAACCGGTTCTTGGACGAATATTTTGAACGCGTCGCGATCGATTGTCAGTCGGGTACCGTCCGACAACTCGGCTCGGGTCCCATCATGCATACTAACCAGTCGTTCCACTAATTCGCCACCACCGAGCCAAACCATTAACCCCAACGCAACGATCAAGAACCCGCCTAACACCAAAGCCACTTTCCAGTTCTTCCTTCGAATGATCAGAAAGCCCGCGAGCAAAGCCATCTGCGTGCCGAAGGCAGTCATACCACCGCGGGATCCAGACAGAAAAATTGTACTGGCCATCACCGCAGCCGAAACGGCCGCCAGCGCCCTGCGTGAGTCCCGAACATTGTCAGCAAGAGAAATGGCGAGAGGAATCGGGGTCAGCATCTCCATCAGTCCCGCATAGTGGTTATGGTTTACGTAAGGACCATATATCCAGCCGCCAGATGGCAGAGATCGAAGCCAATACAGCTTGCCGTTCGGGGCGATGCCCTGCGTCAACGCGAAGAGAGCAACCATACAACCATATCCCGAGAAAACCCACGCGAGAACTTTCACCTGTGATGTTCTGCGCAGGCACTGAACCACCAGGAAACACAAAAGTCCGTAGGCAAGGTAGAGCAGCGCGGTTGAAAAGGTGTCGAAACGATAGGCCGTTCGCCGGGTCGCAAGCTGCCAAAGAATCAGACCGGCGAAAAACAACATGGGGAAGAACAAAGGGTTGCCCACGATTTTCAATTCGCCCACTGCAACCTGCCGAGCAGCCCAAAGAGCGAAGAGCAAACCGGCGCCGACTTGCATGATCGACATCGACCATCGTTCCACCGCGCCAAATGCGAGCGGTCCAAATAGGAGAAGCCCAACGACTCCATACAACAACACACGATCCAGGTTCGCGCGGAAAGATCGAGGCGCACTCGATTCAGCAGCCAGTGTGAGCGGGAGTGGGGATGTCACTGTCCACCTGCCAGGGTTTGTTCCTGGGCCATGTGTCTCTGGGTCAGTTGAACATCGCCAATCCACAGCTTGCCACGAATCGCGTTCCCGGGTGGGACGCGCTGTATCCGCAGGACCAGCAGCCGCGTATCGGGGCCGGTGTTAAAGACTCCCCCTACCTGTTTCCAGAAATCGGCGTCTTTAAGCTCCTCGCTGGCAAAGTAGTTTGTCCGGGTAAACCGATCTTCCAGCAAAAAGCGTGGCCCACCCGCGCCCTGCAAGCCTTGCGACTTGAAATAGGCAGAGAACTCGTACTTCGTGTTCGGTTCGACAGGAATGAACTGCCGGATACCGACGTCTTCAATTCCCCGGCTGTCGAAGGCAATGGAAAGAGAACGGTGGCCGGAATGCGACTCGGTCGCGTCCAGCGCCAGCACCACATCGGATGATTTTTCATAGAGCCAATCGAATCCGCCATTCAAGACCGGCAAGCTGAAATCGCCGTTAACCACCAGATTCTCCGGCGAAGGTTGGTACGCAGAAAGATCGGCTAGCCCGGCCGCTTGTTGCCAGGCTTGATGAGCTTGCGCGACCTCCTGCCGATCGATGAGATAGCGGACATAATCGAAAACATGGCGCGTTTCCACGGGATGTTGGAGTTGCACCATCTGCATCCAGACTTTTGCCGCGGGTGCCGGTTCGTTCCTGGAAATCAAGAAATCCAAGAACGATGCGTAAACCTCGGCATTGCGTGGAACCACATCCCGAAGAAGAGCGTCGACATTCGGCTTGATCCGCCAGCAGCGATCTAGAGCCGCGGGCGGCAAATAAGGATCATTGGCCAGGACCACACGGAATTCCTGCAGCGCTTTATCCTTCTCTCCCACAGTCCAATAGAAATTGGCCGCCTCCCATGCAACTTCGGGAGTCGATGGGTCTGCGTTTATGGCGCGTTGTAAAGCATCTTGCTGTCGATCAATGTCAGCGAGCCGCCGATAAGTTCTGGAGAGTTCGAGCCAATAGCTGGCGCGGTACGGGTTTAGTGCAACCGCCGACCTAAAGAATTGTGCCGCAGCTAGTGGTTCACGTTGCGTCTGAAGGAAGTAATGCCCAAGCCGGTATTGATAATCCGCATTGCCTGGCTCCAACCTGGCTGCCATTTGCAGGCTCGCGAGGTCAAGTTTCCTGGAGAAGTAATCGGCGAGAAATTGGTCAGCGACCAGACCGATGTAAACCAGCGCGAGCATCAGGCATGCTGCTAAGAAGATAATCTTGCGCGTTGCACTCTGAAGCGCGATCTTCGTGTGAGTGGTTTGGTGCGCATGCACTCCACCCGGATGCTGACCCACACTACGCTCCATTGGAGGTAGCTTCAGAAACGACTTCCTCCGCGTTGCCTACTGGACCCTCTTGGTAGTAGCCATGGCCGTACTTGCCCTGATATTCGTAGTGATAATAGTAGTCGGGCGAACTGAGATCGACGGCGTTCACCAGCACGCCGCAAACTCGCGCGTTGACTTGCAGGAGGATGTCGCGGGCACGACGCAAAGCCGGTTTTGTGGTGTGTCCAGAGCGAATGACGAGAACGACGGCGTCAGCGTCGGTCGACATAACTACGGCGTCGGTGACGGACAGGGTTGGCGGCGAATCTATGACGATGTGGTCATATTGCTTTCGCAACTCTGCAAGAACATTTTTCATTTTGGCGGAGGCTAGAAGTTCGGCCGGGTTTGGCGGCGGCGTCCCGGCGGGCAGAATAAAAAGCTCGGGCAGAATCGTAGATGGAATGATGGCCTGTTGAAGAGTCGCGGCACCGGTTAGTACGTTGCTGAGCCCGATCTTCGGACCCATGCCGAGTGTCTTATGAATGCTGGGCCGGCGCAGATCGGCGTCAATCAGCAAAACTCGCGTGCCTTTCTGGGCCAGAACAATTGCGGAGTTCACGCTGGTCGTGGTCTTCCCTTCCTCAGGGAGAGCGCTGGTGATGAGAATGACGGTCGGAGGCCCTCCTGCAAAGGTCAGGAGCAACGAAGTACGCAGCGCGCGGTAGGACTCCGCCATCTGTGACCGGGGACGCGACTGCGTCACTAGCTCTACGGCCTCTTTAGACGAAGCCAGCGCCAGTTTCTGATTGCCACCCATTTCCCTGGTGCTTCTGGAGCCGAGAGGAATCATGCCTAAAGAGGGGAGAGCTGAGATGATTTGCGCCTGCTCTGGAGTTCGCACAGTGTTGTCCATACTCTCCAAAAGAAAAGCGAGCCCGATGCCGGTTGAGAGTCCCAGGGCTAGCGCAAAGCCAAGGTTTTTCAAAAGATTTGGTCCCGAAGGTGATGTGGGAACCCGGGCGACATCCACGATGCGGAAGTTATTCGACCTCAAACCAGCGGTCACGCCGGCTTCTTTCAATCTCTCCAGCAATCCTTCGGAAAGTGTGCGGTTGGCGTCGACGTCACGCTTGAGCAGGCTGTACTCGATGGCGCTCTCGTTGAGTTTGTTAGCCTCTTGCTTTTGTTGCTCCAATGCGGTACGCAACATGCTCTCACGCTGCACGGCGGCAAGATAATCGCCACGCAAACGTGCTGCCACTTTGCGAATTTCAGTCTGGATTTCTGCGTCGACTTCCTTGAGTTGACTATTCAGTTGAGCCAATTTCGGATAGGAAGGTCCGAATTGTGTGCTTAATTGCGCTACTTGGATCTTCAGATCCGCTTGCTGCTCGCGCAGTTTTTCGAGGAGCGCGGAATTAGCGCTCGAACCTCGGGACGCGCCGTCAACGTTAGCGGCGGCTGCGATCGAGTCTGAATCTCCGGTCTGCACCAAATGGTAGATCGATTCTTTCTCCATCCGGGTGGATTCGGCTGAGGTTAACTCGCGATTCAATTCATCCAGCTTGGCAGTCGTGATGTTCTGCTTTTCGTCGATCCCGAGAATTTCGTGTTCCTTTTGATACTTGACCAGCTTTTCCTGCGAGGTTTCCACCTTTATCTGGAGATCGACCAGTTGCTTGGAAAGCCAATCCGAGGCCTGCATCGTGGATTCGAAGCGTGTCTTGAAGTTCTGCTCCACGTAGGTATTCGCCAGCGTGTTGACGACGCGCGCCGCGATGTTCTTATCCGGGCTCCGGTAACGGACTTCGATAATCCTAGTATTGGGAACGAGTGCCACTTGAAGATTGCCTTTGAAGGTGGCCAGAACAGCCGACGTCCTGGCAGAATCTGGCTGCATCGCGTCAGTTGTTAGCTCCAGGGATGACGGCGAAGTCCTGCCCTTGGTTTCGAACTCAGGTTGCTTATCAAGATTCAGTTGTCGAATGACCTGAAGAGCCAGAAGATCGCTCTTTAGAATTCGCACTTCCGTGTCCAAGTCGGTCGGATCGTAGTAGTCGACGCTGCTGGACGAATCCTTGAGGTTGAAAGTGACTGGGTCCATCTTGTTGATGGCGATGCTGCCAACCGCTTCGTAAATGGGCGTGCTGCGTAATGTCGAAACCGTAACCACAACTAGCACCAGCGCCAAACTTCCAATCACAACCCACTTGTTCTTGATTAGAACCCGCAAGTACTCACGCGCCAGAGAATCCTGCGTTGGAACAGGAGGGTAGCCACCCGGCGTGGAATTGCGATTGAACTCAATCGGAAGCGGGGCCTGGAGTTCGCGCAGGAATTGGCCGTTCACTGGTACTAGCGGTCCCGAGTCCATCAGTACTCCCGAAGAAAATCTGGGCGGCGGAAGTTATTCCCTTTTCAAACCAGCACCGCAACCCGAGTCCCTGTCACCATCAGTTGTTTAACAATTGGGCTCAGTCTAGCACCGCACGGTGAGGAGTCATCGCTCCGAATTCAATGGGTTCCTTAGTGTTAACGGGGGTTCCCGTAGGCTTTATCGCAGCACATCTCCGCTATACTGGCGCTGACAAATTGCATTTTGATGTGCGCGCCAAGGCGAACCGACGCGGTTCGACGAGAAGGTCGCATTCTCACTTCGAGGGATTCGATCGATGAATTGGTCCGAACAGGTTGTATTGGTTACCGGCGGGACGGGTTCTTTCGGCAGAAAGTTTGTCGATCTGATGCTGAGAGAATATCGCCCGCAGAAGCTCATCATCTTCAGCCGCGACGAACTCAAGCAGCACGATATGCGGGCTTCAGGCTTCGATCATCCCAGCTTGCGCTATTTCATCGGAGATGTTCGCGATGCACAGCGTTTGGAACGCGCATTTTCCGGAGTCACCGTTGTAGTTCACGCTGCGGCGCTCAAACAGGTTCCGGCCTGCGAATACAATCCGTTCGAAGCGATCCAGACCAATATCATGGGTGGCCGCAATGTCATCGATGCCGCCATCAATCGCGGTGTCCGCCGCATTTTGGCTTTGAGTACTGACAAAGCTGTGAATCCCATCAATCTCTACGGCGCAACCAAGCTGTGCGCGGAGAAAATGTTTATTCAGGCGAATTCTTACTCCGGAGCGCAGGATACTCGTTTCAGTTGCGCCCGCTATGGCAACGTGCTGGGCAGCCGGGGCAGTGTGATTCCATTATTCCAGGAGCAGCGCAAGCGCGGCAAAATTACCATCACCGATTCCCGCATGACGCGCTTTTGGATCACGATCGAACAAGGAGTCAGGCTTGTGGTTCGCTGCATCGAGCAGATGCACGGCGGCGAAATTTTTGTTCCCAAGATTCCGAGCATGAAACTCGTGGAAATGGCGACGGCAATCGCTCCCGGTTGCGATGTGGAATCGATCGGGATTCGGCCGGGCGAAAAACTCCACGAGGTGCTGCTCTCGGAAGATGAAGCTCGCCATACGCTGGAAGTGGACGGCATGTACGTAATCCAACCGGCGCATCCCTGGTGGCGAAAGGATAACTGGAAGCAGGCGCGCCCGCTTCCCGAGGGATTCTCTTATACGAGCGACAACAATCCCCAGTGGCTGAGCGCCGAGGAACTCTATGAACTGGTCGGCGAGACCGCGCCTTCGGTTCTCCCCTGGCCCGAAGAAGAAAAGCTACGCGCCCCGGCCTAAAGAGGACCCCATGACCGTAGCTTCTGTAAGCGAAGTGCTGGCCATCCACGGCGGATCTCCCGTTCGAAAGACTTTGTTGCCGTACGCAAGACAGTCCATCGATGAGAGCGACATTCAGGCCGTCGTCGAAACGTTGCGTTCCGATTGGTTGACCACTGGCCCCAAGATCGCTGAATTTGAAGAAGCTATGGCAGCCTGGGTGGGCGCGAAATATGCAGTCAGCTTTAGTTCCGGTACGGCCGCCTTGCATGCGGCTGCTTTTGCCAGCGGGTTGCAACCGGGGGACGAGGCGATTACTTCTCCGCTGACCTTCGCTGCCACCGCGAACTGTGTGCTCTATCAGGGCGCGACGCCGGTGTTCGCCGATGTTCTTGAGGACACGCTGACCCTTGATCCTGACCTGGTAGCCACACGGATCACGCCGCGTACAAAAGCAATTCTTCCGGTGGATTATGCGGGTCATCCCGCGGATTTGGATTCTTTTCTCCAACTGGCTGACCACCACGGACTGATCGTGATCGAAGACGCCTGCCATGCGTTGGGTGCGGAGTACCGCGGACGTCGCTTGGGCAGTGTGGCACACATGACCGTCTTCAGTTTTCATCCGGTAAAGCATTTGACGACCGGCGAGGGAGGGATGGTTACGACTGACAATCCCCTGTTTGCCGAAACGCTTCACCGGTTTCGAAATCACGGGATCAACATTGATGCGAGGCAACGGCAGCGAGCGGGCCACTGGCACTACGAGATGGTTCTTTTGGGGTTCAATTATCGACTGACTGACATGGCCTGCGCTCTTGGCCTGCAGCAAATCAAAAAGCTCGAAGCGAATCTGTCGCGACGCAGGCAGATCGCAGCTCGATATTCCGCCGAGTTCCGCTTTATGGCGGGTACCGTCCCGCCGCGAACCCGAATGGATGTCAATCCCGCCTGGCATCTTTATCCCATCCGCCTGGATTTGGCCAAGCTCGCTGCCGATCGGGGCAAAGTGTTTCAGGCGCTGCGCGCGGAAAACGTCGGTGTGAACGTCCACTACATTCCGGTTCACCATCATCCGTACTACCGCGATCGCTTCGGATACATAGGCGGGGAGTATCCCGTGGCCGAAGCCGCCTATGAACGCTTGATCAGTCTGCCAATGTTTCACAGTATGACGGACGGGGATGTTGACGATGTAGTTCGCGCGCTGGACAAAGTTCTAGCGCACTTCGAGAAGTAGTTTCAGCAAGACGGGAGAAGAGCAGTGAAAATCAGCGCCGTCATTCAGGCTCGAATGGGCAGCACTCGCTTACCCGGGAAAGTGCTGATGGATCTGGGAGGCAAAACCGTTCTAGCCCGAGTCGTCGACCGTTTACGGACCGCCACGCTGGTCAATGAAATTGTGGTCGCCACAACAGATTCGATCGCCGACGATGCCATTATTCAGGAGTGCCGTCGGATCGACGTCGCGTCGTTTCGCGGATCGGAGGATGACGTTCTGGACCGCTATTATCACGCTTCCCTGCAGACAGCGGCAGAAGGAGTCGTTCGCATTACGTCCGACTGCCCTCTAATCGATCCGCAGATCGCTGACGAAACGATTCGCTCCTTTCTCGACCTTCGACCGGACTATGCGAGCAATGCTATGGACCGAACTTATCCTCGCGGCCTTGATACCGAGGTCATGACCTGCGATGCATTGTCCTGTGCGTGGCGGGAAGCGCATTTATCGTATCAACGCGCTCACGTCACTCCTTACCTGTACGAGAATCCGGATCGGTTCGACATTCTTGCGGTCAGGGGTCATTTCGACTACAGCGATCAGCGGTGGACGCTGGATACGGCGCAAGATCTTGCTTTCATCCGCGCAGTTTACGAACGACTCGGCAACAATGACAGCTTTACGTGGCACGACGCACTGGTTGTCTTGCAGCGAGAGCCGGAATTGATTGAATTAAATCGCGGCGTTATGCAGAAAACTCTGCACGAAGGATGATGTGCGCATCGGGCGGATGCGACCAAGGTCTCCGCCGGTTTCGCCAGCTACGCGAGAGCGGATACCGCAATCAACTGAAGAGTTTCTTAGTTGGGGCTGAGCAATGACAACCTTGAAGCTGGGCAGCAAAATCATTGGCGATGACAAACCGACCTACTTTGTTGCTGACATTTCCGCGAATCATGACGGAAATCTGGAACGTGCTAAACATTTGATTCGACTCAGTGCGCAAGCCGGCGCTGACGCAGCAAAGTTTCAGAACTTCCGCGCTCCGAGGATCGTTAGCGAAAAAGGCTTTCAGGCACTGGGCCAGCAGCTTTCGCACCAGTCCAAATGGAACAAAAGCGTTTTTCAGGTATATCAAGAAGCCAGTCTGCCCTGGGAGTGGACGCCCATCCTCAAGCAGGAATGTTCTTCCTGCGGCATCGATTACTTCTCGGCACCATATGACCTTGAAGCGGTCGACATGCTCGACCCGCACGTGGAAATTTTCAAGATTGGGTCGGGCGATATTACCTGGCCTGAAATGTTGTGTAAGGTCGCCGAGAAACAAAAGCCGGTGTTGCTCGCAACGGGAGCCTCGGAAATTGCTGAGGTGCAGCGTGCAGTCGAGCTGATCTTAGCCATCAATCCACAACTTGTCCTCATGCAGTGCAATACTAACTACACGGGCAGCCTGGAAAGTTTCCGTCACATTAACCTGAGAGTGCTGGATACATACCGCGCAATGTTTCCTGACGTGCTCCTTGGCTTATCCGACCACACTCCAGGGCATGCGACGGTGCTGGGCGCGGTCGCGCTCGACGCCCGTGTGATTGAAAAACATTTCACCGACGATAACCGCCGTGAGGGTCCGGATCACCCGTTTTCACTGACTCCGCAGGCGTGGCGTGAGATGGTGGACCGCACCCGCGAACTCGAATGCGCTCTGGGCTCTCCTCGAAAGACGGTGGAGGAAAATGAACGCGAGACTGTGGTGCTGCAGCGCCGATGCTTACGAGCATCTACGCATCTCGGCTCGGGCACGGTGTTGCAGCCCGGGATGGTCGAAGCGCTTCGTCCGGCCCCTCGGGATGCGGTGATGCCGATTGATTTGCCGCGAGTGATGGGCCAAACGCTGATTCACGATTTGCCGGCAGGCGAGTATCTCAAGTGGAACATGCTCACTGGCGTCGAGGAGGCACGCTAGTGCGAATCCTCTATTTCACCGATAACAGCTCGGATCACAATCTAAGGTTTCTTGAGAAGTTCATTTCACACGGCGTCGAAGTAGTTTTTCTGGACGCCACGCAAGATGCAACAGCAGCAAAGCCGTTGCCCGCGGGAGTCCAGAGTGTGCGCTTCCAACGGTGCGTTCCACGCGATGCCGGTCCCAGCCAGTATGAGGGCGTTGTGGCTGAACTTAAATCTTTGTTGAGAGATTTTCAACCTGACATCGTCCACGCAGGCCCGGTTCAGACTTGTGCATATGCAGCGGTTCTTTCCGGTTTCCATCCCTTGGTCGTAATGCCCTGGGGTTCAGATCTGATCACATATGCGGACCGGAATCCAGAATGGAGGCTCGCGACTGAGATCGCCCTCCGCGCGGCGGATGGTTTTTTCCCAGACTGCGACGCTGTCCGCGCCGCCGGCGAGCGTTTCGTTGGCTTCCCTGATGAAAAAATCGTGCAGTTTCCATGGGGAATTCGATCTGGTTCTTTTTCGCCGGAGGGGCCGACGATTTCCCGCGAAGATTTGGGTTTCAGCAGTGACTCGTTCACCTTCATCAGCACGCGATCCTGGGAGCCTGTTTACGACATACCTGTTCTTGTCGAAGCCTTCCACCGGGCATGGCAACAGAACGGTCGACTACGCTTGATTCTGCTGGGAAATGGGTCGCAAGCTGGCCAAATTCGTAACTTCATCGCGGAGCATGAATTAGGCCACGCTGTCGCAACACCGGGACTGGTTCCAGCTGAGGACATGCCCCGCTGGTTCCGCGCGGCGAATGCATACGTCAGCTGCACCAGGTCGGACGGAACCTCGATTTCGTTGCTACAGGCAATGGCGACGGGGCTCCCCGTGATCGTAACCGATATAGCATCCAACCGCGAATGGGTTGCCGAGGAGAAGAACGGTTGGCTCGCATCGGTCGGATCCTCCGAACAGTTTGCCGATAAGTTCTGGCGCGCGGCAAACCTGGGATCGATAGAGCGGAAGGCGATTTCGGAGCGGAATCAATGCATCGTAGCTGAACGAGCGGATTGGGACCGCAATTTTCCCGGTCTTCTGCGCTTGTATGAAAACCTCGTGAACAATGCGGTGGGAGTCAAAGTATGAAATTAGTCAGCCCACTGCTGAAGCACGTCGTCTATCCAGGTTTGTCCAAGGGCGGATATTTCCGGCGCGCAGCTCGAACCGGACCAGTTGTCCTCACCTATCACGGGATTTTGCCGGCAGGGTACAAAGTCGTTGATCCCGCTCTCGATGGCAATTTGGTAAGTGCAGATTCATTTCGCGAACAGTTGCGATTCCTTAAGAAACGGTACAACGTAATCTCTCCAAAGGAATTCCTGCTGTGGTGTGAGACCAAGCGCGAATTGCCTCCACGTTCAGTGCTGTTGACTTCCGATGATGGCCTCCGCAGTTCACTTTTCGACATGCTGCCCGTTCTTCAGGAATCCGACCTTGAGTGCCTATTCTTTGTCACTGGCGCTTCTCTCAGCCACACAGCCACAATGTTGTGGTACGAAGAACTCTCACTGATGTTCCTGGCGGCTCCGGCGAGCTTTTCTTTGGAGCTACTCGAAATCGGACTGCGAGCGGAAGTACAGCAGCACGAGAAGCATTCTTTCTGGTGGGAGCTTGTAAGAAAGCTTTCGCAATTCGAAATCAATCGCCGGAGAAAACTCCTGGGAAGAATAAGAATGCACTTGGGATTCTCTGAGCAATGGGATGCTGAATACCGTAAAGATCCTGTGCTCAGCCGGCGATTCTTGATGTTGAGCCTGTCGGAACTGCATCAGCTCGCCGAGGCAGGCATGTGCATTGGAGAGCATACGTTGTCTCATCCGATGCTTTCGCAGTCAACGCGGGAAGATGCTTGGAAGGAAATTTTTGAGAGCAAACGCAACCTAGAAGATGCGCTGGGACAAGAAGTGTGGGCGTTGGCCTATCCATTTGGAGATTCGTCCTCAGTCACATCGCGCGAATTGCAAATGGCTGAGCGAGCCGGCTTCAAGAGCGCATTTCTCAATACGAGCGGAGGCATCGGACCGGAGACGCCAAGATTTGCACTGCCGCGAGTACACATCACTGCCACGATGAGTCTGGCGGAATTCGAAGCGCATATTTCAGGATTTCATCGGTCCATGCATGAGTTGGTCAGAGCAGCAAGCCTGCACGCTGTTGTGGGGTCGAAGGTTTGAAAAGAGACTGGCACTAACTCATCCACGAAAAATCACCTGATTAGGGGAATACCTTGCGTCTGGTTCTGCATCGAGAAATTCCGGAAGACAACAATCTGGCTCGCCAGTGGAACGAACTGGTCTGGCAAACGGAGTGTCCGGAAGTCTTTTACACATTCGAATGGGCGCTTGCCGTAAGCCGCGCCTATCGAGGTTCCATCACGCCTCTGCTGATTTTGGCTTATGAGCAAGATGCGTTAGTCGGCGTCGCCTCGCTAGCGACCAATCATCAGCGCCGGGAAGCATTCTTTCTGGCAAGCGCGACAGGAGACTCTTGCAATTTTCTTTCCTGCCCTGCCCGCCGTATGGAATTCGTGGATCTGGCCCTTGACGAGCTGCGTAGATTGAAGATGCCTGCTTTAGTCGCGGCAAGTTTGCCCGCAAATTCGGTTACCGCGTGCGCTCTCACGGCAGCAACTGTGCATGGCTACAAAACGTTTTCCCGGCCGGCGTCCCTGTGCGCTCAGATCGTTCTCGGTTCGTCCGCGGAACGGCAAAAGCTTAAGCACTCCGTGGCGAATCGAAAGGCCTATCGTTATTCCCTCAAAGGTTTGGGAAAGCACGGACCTGTGACCGTTCACCATCTAAAGTCGCGTGACAATCTGAACTCGGCGCTTCCGGAATTTCTGCGAGCTCACATTGCCCGATTCTCTACCGCAGGCCGGTGCAGCAATCTGGCGCATCCACAGCGGCAGGCCTTCCTCACTGAATTAGCCAGCTTGCTCTCTCCGCCAGGTTGGATCGTGCTCACAATCCTGCGAGTCGGTGACCATCCGGTAGCATGGAACTACGGGTTCCAGTTCTCCGGAAGCTGGTTTTATTACCAGCCAACCTTCGACCCTGATTGGCGGGAATTTTCGCCTGGGTTCTGCCTTCTCTCGAAAATTGTAGAAGCTGCCTGCGATGACCCTGCAATCGAGCGGGTTGATATGGGACTGGGCTCGGAAGGCTACAAACAGCGATTTGCCAACGGCGCCCGCCAAACCCTGGACTTTACCGTTACTACCTCGACTACGCGTTATCTCAGAGAGGCGGCTCGCTACCATATCGCGGCTCTCATCAAATCCTCTCCACGCCTTGAATATGGTGTGCGGAGGATGATGGGGACCGTCTCGGTAGGAGGCGGATAAGTTGAAGGTCTTGCTGCTCCATCCTGACGACGCGCCTTCATCATCCGCTCCAAGCGCACGTTGGGATGTGATCGTTGACCTAGGCCGCGCGCCAAATTCTACGTATGACAGGTGGCGGGGGGAAACGAATTGTCGGTTGTTCAGCCTCTACCACTTTGCTCAAGAGGTCGACGATCTCCGCTTCCTGCAGCGACTGTTGCACATCGGAACAGGACGCATGGTAGACCAATTGGGAATCGATTGGTGGGACGTCTTATCGCTTGAGCTCGTGCCGCACCTTCAACAGCTCATGCTCGCACACCGCCTATCAAAAGAACTGGACGCGAGTTGCGAGTTGTACGCAAGCCGCCCCCACCCCGTTGCTTCGGCTCTGGAGCAACGTCTCGGCGTTCGCTTGACGATCTTGCAAACCCGCTTCCATGGAGTCGTTCAGCAAGCACGCCGTTATCGCGACGCATTCTCAAGTCTTGACACCCTCCAGCTTGCCCAAGTGCTTGTCGACAAGTTTGACAGCGATCATTCCATCCGGAGTCGCTTTACCCAGCGTGGTCAAACATCCGGAGAGCCGGTCATCTTGTTGCCTTCGGCCTACATTAACGTCTCTCGCGTCGCAGTTTCCTACGCCGAAATGCTTCCCGATCATCAGTTCTTGTTGGTCTGCGCCAGGAACAATGCCAAAGTTCCCGCGCTGCCGCCCAACGTTAGATCGACATCGCTGACGCCATACTTCGTACCGAGCGACAAGCAGGAAATGACTTGCCTAATCGAGTCCTGGAAGAAACTAAGAAAACATCTTGCTGGTGTGGACGAAGTATTCAGCTTGGCTGATGCAATTGGACTACTTGGACAAATGCCTTCACTTCTGCGCTGGGGATTGGCGCTTCGCGACGCATGGAACCAGGTCTTCAAATCCGAGATTGTGACTGCTTGTCTTTCCGGCGATGACAGCAATCCTCCATCAAGCATTCCACTCATCATGGCCAAGAAACGTGGGCTTCCCGCTCTCGCCTGTCATCATGGTGCCCTGAACTACCACATGGCGATCAAGACGAACCACGCAGACGTTTACTTGGCGAAGAACGAAATGGAGCAGGACTACCTGCGACGCATTTGTAAGGTTGCTCGCGAGAAAACGGTGATGGTGGCACCGTCGTCATCGAGGCGGCTGCGTTTAGAAGGTTTTGCTCGCCGTTCTGCTCAGTGGTTGGTTTTCTTTACCGAGCCCTATCACGGCAGCGGTTGGCGCAGCGATGAAGTCTATCGCGATCTCTTGCCGCAGTTGTGCGCTCTCGCGAAGACCTGTGGCCTGAAACTGGTGTTCAAGCTTCACCCATTTGACAACATTAAGGGCCACCGGAAGATGTTTCGCCGCTTCGTTCCCGAGTATGAGCGCCAGATCGAAGTGCTAGCTGGCCCGCCATCGGATGAGTTGTGGAACAACACACGAGTGGCTCTGACTGTGCAATCGTCCACAGCTTTGGAGTGCGCAGCCTTGGGAATTCCCGTCTTCCTTTGCTCATGGTTGCGAGATCCGTGGTCCGGATACGTTCAACAATACATGCGATTTGGTATAGGTCACGTCTTGGAATCTCCGCAACAAATCGCCGGGATTCCTGCGCTGGTTGAAATCGAGAACCAGGAGTCTCCTCATCCGCTGACGGCTCGAAGCGGGATAGATAGCGATGAGTTGGCAGATCTGTTTCTTGGAAAGCATTCTGCGCAGGCGACAGCAGCTGAGTGCTGTCTCACCGGGTGAGCAACACGAAAGTGGGCAGAGAGCTCTGATTCGGAGCTAAAGCTGCAATGAGAACAAAGTCTCCAACTCGACCAATTACGATTTTCACTCCGTCCTGCGCGGACGAAGAGGATACCAATGCTCAAAATCTTACGGTAAAAGAGATTGTCGCCCGCCTGCCTCCGGAGCAGTTTCACGTCACGATGGTTTCCGAAGGCAATCCCGATCCCCGCATCGCCGCGCGTAGGAATACGCAGCTGGTACATTGGAGCGACCACTGGAATACGGTCCGTCTGTTCCGTCACTGTCTTTTTCCCAAGCCCGACATCTATTTCTTTCCTCGATGCGGCCCCCTTGACCGTACATTTTTCGATTCCAGAAATTATTTGGGAAGAGGTACTGCCTTGGTGAGCTACATCGTGATGATGATGAACGATCAAACGGCCACCGGATTGATCAGTCGCTCGATCGTTGAGGCGGACAGGGTCTGTGCCAACTCGAAGTATGTAGCCGATTCAGTTCGCGAGAAGTTTGGGATTGAGTCAACGACCGTCCATGATGGAATCGACCGCAGATTTTTCTTCGCGCAGACCGAAGGAAAAGGAACTCGCAGTTCAGACCCTTTGGTGGTTCTGTATGCCGGTTCTCTACAGCCAAGGAAGCGCGCCGAAATACTAATCCATGAAGCTGTACGCTGGCCAACTGTAGAGTTTCGCGTCGCCGGCCGGGGTGAAACCGAAGAACGCTGCCGCGCCCTATGTCAGAAACACGATTGTCACAACGTCTCTTTCTTAGGCCATCTATCGTCGAGGCGACTCGGAGAAGAAATGCGACGAGCGCATGTCTTCTTTTTCCCGAGCATTCTCGAGGGCCATCCCCAGGTGCTCGGACAAGCCGCAGCTTGCGGCTTGCCGACAATCGCTATGAATCTGTACCAGCCCGATTACGTCGTGCATGGGGAAACGGGCTTCCTGGCAGAATCGGATGCGGATTTAACGCAGGCACTGGATCTTCTTCTTCGCGATTCTGTATTGCGGCACTCGATGGCGTCAGCTGCTGTCCGGCACTCACACTACTTTGATTGGGATCGCATTGCCGGCCAATGGATCGAGCTTTTTCGAGAAGTAGCCGTTGATCGTCGGGCGGCTTGAGTATGCGCAGAATATTCGGAATGATCGATTCAGATGACGCCGTACGGGATGTGCCTGCTGGCCTGCAAACCCGCATAGAAATAAAAGACGATTTGCATACGGCCGTTGCGCCCTATCTCAGCCGTCTCCGTCGGAGAAAAACCGCACCATGAGCGCGACCGCGCAGTTGACAAGAGAGCAGTCGCCTCCACCGGCAGTGAGTCTGGCTCGCATCGTCAACAACTCTATTGCCTTGGTCTTGCTTGATCTGCTCAACAAGGCGATTCCGCTTGTCGTGTTCCCACGAGTAGTTCGCGCTCTCGGACCCGCTGCGTACGGGCGATTGGGCTTCGCGGGTGCAGTCGCTGGTTTCTTTGGATTGCTGGCCTCTCCGGGATTCTCTACATACGCGCTGCGAGAGGCAGCCAAGAACAGCGCAAGGGTTTCATTCCTGGTTAAGCACGTCCTTGGTGCGCGCATTGTGTTCGCGAGTGCCTCCTACACACTGCTTGCGATCTTTACCTTTCTCTTCGCCCCGCGCGACGGTCAAACACGTCTATTGATAATGCTTTCCGGGTTGGCATTTGTCGCGAGTAGTCTTGACATGCAATGGATTTTCTCCGCTCGCTCGCGGATGTCCATCATTGCGGCGCGGAGCGCGCTCGCACAACTAGCCTATGCCGGCCTGATTCTCGCCCTGGTGCGCGGTTCAATGGATGCGTGGATTATTCCATTGGCAACTTTGCTTTCCCTTGGTCTAAGCACGCTACTTATCTGGATGCCCGCACGACGTCAATATCACATTCCACTGCCGGAGATCTCGCCGCAAGCATGGGCCACCTTCTTGCCCATCTGCCTGGTGATGGGATTCTCCAGCTTGATGTCGATGATTTACGACCAGATTGATGTCGTCATGCTCAAGTACTTCCGCGCCGATGCGGAACTCGGAACCTATGTCGCCAGTTATGCCCTGATGACGATGGCCCTGTCCTTCGTCCCGATCCTTGGTCAGGTATTTATGCCACTGCTCTCGGAAACCGCCGGCAAGGGAAATGATGCGGGGGAGAAATATCTGCGTTGGTTCGGCAATGCTACGATCGGCTTTGCCCTGCCCATCGCCGTGGGCGGATTCATCCTCGCAGTTCCGCTGACCCAATTTGTTTTTGGAAGCCAATACTCGGGATCGGGGATCCTCTTTCGATGGCTTACGCTGACTCTCATCACAGGCCCAGCAGCGAGCTATTTCGGAGCGCAACTCATACCGAATGGCCGGGAAAAACAATACTTCGTGTCGGTGCTGGCCGGGGCCTTGACCAACATCGTGCTGAACCTATTCCTCATTCCCAGGTACGGAGCCATTGCGGCTGCGTTCACAACGGCGCTCAGTCAAGGCGTTGTCGCGCTCATGAGCTACTATTTTGCTAAAGATCTGACGAAGCCACCTCTGCTGGCTGCATTGGCCATATCGACGCCTCCCACATGCCTCATGGCGGCCTGTCTTGTAACGATGCGAATCGTATTTCCAGTTCACGTCTTGGCACTGGTCGCGCTAGGAGCCTTGGCATACTTTGGTGCTTACGCAGTGACTGTCACTCTGAAGAATCGAATCAGCGCTGCGAGCACTTAGATCGGAGTGCGCTGAACAAGATGGATAACCGGTAGCTTTCTATGCATTGTTTAGCACCCAGCCCGTACTCGGATCTTCAGAAAAACAACGCAACTGTTGGGCAAAAACAAAAGCTGTCGGTGGCCGTCTTGCTGTCGGGCCGGGAGAAGTTCAGCGCATACTACGGTGGTGCTCTAGCTCGCTGGACATACGAAGTCTACAGTAGGATCACACACGAAATTGATGTCACGGTTTTCGGTTTTCCAACGGGCAGCCAGGACCTCTATCCACTGTCCCACCAAAGCAGCGAGGCATGGCGGGCCTGTGAGATCGTAAGTCGAGTCCCGGTGGCGCGGCGCTATGAGGATCAATTATGGCTGCGGGCCTTAATGCCACGGCTTCGAAAATTCGACCTCCTGCACATTCACAACCGGCCGCAATGGGCAGGTTTTCTACGGCGAATGGGCTACGCGGGGGCGATCCTGCTTCATCTGCAGAACGATCATTTAGGACATTGGACCTCACAGATGCTCGACGACTTGGCGCTGCGCGTCGACCGGGTCGTGACGTGCAGCGGTTTTCTCCGTGATTGCTTTGCGCCGAAATCTTCAGCCCTCGCCGCTAAGACCGAAGTCGTATTCAATGGGGTCAACCGCGAGTTGTTCTTTCCCCGCGAGGAAATTTGCGAACGCAAGACCATTTTCTTTGTGGGCCGCTTCGATGCAGAGAAGGGTGTGCTTCAGCTCATACAAGCCTATGCCCGAGTTCTGCAAGCTTACCCTGACGCTTCGCTCGTAATCGGAGGCACGACGGGCTTTGGAACGCATCAGGAGACAGATTACGTCCGCCAGGTGCGTGACCTGGCGAACTCTGTCATACAGAATTGCAAAGGCAAAGTTCAATTCACCGGGTACATTCATCACGACCGGGATTTGCCTTCGTGGTTTCAGCGAGCGACCATCTTCGCCTGCCCTTCCTTGTTCCAGGAGCCATTCGGGCTGGTGAATGCGGAGGCCATGGCTTGCGCGACGCCCGTGGTCGGCGCCAAACGCGGGGGTATTCCAGAAATATTAGGCAGCGCGGGTCGGCTGATCGATCCCGAAAACATAGAAGATTTCGCCTCGGCTCTTTCCCAGTTACTGGCGAACCCCCGTGAGTGCGAACAACTCGGCGATGCTGCGTATGAACGATGCCGGCAGATGTTCGACTGGCGACTGATCGCGACGCGTTGGGCCGCCTTGCTCAAGCAAATGGTTCGCCTGGCAAGCCAGCTTGCCCGGCTCGGAACCTAACTCGCAATTGCGCCATCGATGACAATGTGATTCCTTGGACTGGATGGCAGACTATCGAAAGAAAACACATCAAGCCGAATGCGAGTCCTGACTCTCACTCCCTTTTATCCCACGGCCTCCGACGATGCTGAAGGATGCTTTATCGCCGAACCGCTGCGGGAACTGGAACAGTTCGGAGTGAACTCTTGCGTAGTAGCGGCGCAGCCACTGCATCGCGCTAGCGATGGATCAAACGCAACCGCCCCCGTCGCAAGGTGGGTCCGCTATCCCTGCATACCGGGCGGAATCGGTCTCTCTTCCGCCGGAGCGTTACTTTATGCGAGTCTGATTTCCAAAGTCCGTAGATTGCATCGTTCTCAACCGATCGATGTGATCCATGCTCATGCTGCATTACCGTGCGGGCATGCCGCGGCGCTGTTAAGCCGGGAGTTGAAGATTCCTTGGGTGGTCACGGTGCACGGTCTGGATGCATTTTTCGATAACCAGGTCCACGGATACGCTGGTCAATGGTGCAAGCGGGTTACACGATTCGTTTATCGTTCCGCAACGCGAGTGATTTGCATCAGTGACAAAGTTGCCGAAAAGGTCGCAGAGAGCGCAGCAGCTCCAGTTCATACAACAGTGATTTACAACAGCGTAGATGCGCAGATGTTTTCTCCGCCATCGACCGATTCGGCAGCCAACAAGATCCTTAGTGTAGGCAACCTGATTTCCATCAAAGGTCACGAACTGCTCTTGCGAGCGCTCGCGGCAGTCGTGCCAATGTATCCAGAAATTTCTGTCGAGATCATTGGCGACGGTCCTGAATATCATCGCCTGTCTAGACTGGCGAACGACTGCAAGGTTGCAAGCAAGGTCCGTTTTCTGGGCCGTCAAAGTCGAATGCAAGTTGCCGAAGCGATGCGTCGCTGTGTCGTTTTCGCGTTGCCCAGCCGGTATGAAGGGCTGGGTTGTGTCTATCTGGAAGCAATGTCCACCGAAAGACCCGTAATCGCGTGCCGGGGCCAGGGCATTGATGGAGTGATCCAGCACCGAAGCAACGGCTGGCTCGTTGATCCGGATAACCTGCAAGAACTAATCACAGCACTCTCGGCGCTTCTGCAAAACCTGCAACTTCGACGCCAGATCGGTCAGGCAGCTCGCCGCACTATCCTTCACAGTCTAACGACTACGCATCAGGCCGATCAGCTTGCTGCCCTCTATCGCGAGTGCGTGGCATGAACCGCCGAATTGTCATTATCACCGAGATCATCGCTCCTTATCGGATTCCTGTTTTCAACGCGCTCGCGCAACACAACGAAGTGGATTTGCACGTAATCTTCCTGGCCGAAAATGATCCGACCGAGCGCGAGTGGCTGGTCTACACGGATGAAATCTCTTTTTCCTACCAGGTGCTTCCCTCTTGGCGGCGTAGACTCGGTCGACACAATTTCCTGCTGAACCGGGGCGCAGAAACGGCACTGCGGCGAGCGCGGCCAGATTTTGTTGTCTGCGGAGGCTACAACTATGTCGCCTCATGGCAATCGATGGTCTGGGCGCGACGAAATCGCGTCCCATTTGGTCTGTGGGCGGAGAGCACGACCAGAGACTTCCGCAGCGGCCATTGGTTGATAGAATTTCTGAAAACCAGATTTCTTCGCAGTTGCGATGCATTCGTGGTTCCAGGAAAGTCCTCGATCGAGTACTTGAGGCACTACGGCATGCCGCCAGAAATGATCTTTACGGCGCCCAATGCGGTCGACACACAGTTCTTTGCAGACCGAGCCGCAGTCATTCGCGAGGATGCGGTCGCGCACCGCCAGGCTCTGTGTTTGCCGACCCGCTTTTTTCTCTTTGTCGGCCGTCTGGTTCGTGAGAAGGGCGTTTTTGATCTTCTTGCCGCATATGGCGCGCTGGCGCCAGAGCTTAGGAGGGAAATCGGCCTGGTATTTGTCGGAGACGGCCCCGCACGCGCCGCACTTCTTCAGCGGGCCGCAAAGATTAATCCCGGATCCATTCAGTTCAAGGGCTTCGCCCAGCGGGAACTCTTGCCGGCTTACTACGCGCTCGCAGACGTATTCGTCTTCCCCACGCACACAGATCCATGGGGCCTGGTGGTGAACGAAGCGATGTCATGCGGTTTGCCTGTCATTTCCTCCGGCGCAGCGGGTTGTGTTGCCGACCTGATAGAAAGTGGATGGAACGGTCGCGTGGTTTCCACCCATGACGTCGGTGAACTCACTTCCGCTATGGACGAACTCGCCCGCGATGCCGAACTACGATCGCTTATGGGCCAACGCAGCAGGGAACGCATCGGACAATATTCACCCGAAGCCTGGGCCAGCGGCATGGTCAGTGCCGTCCTGCCGTTTGGGAGACGCACTGCATGAGTGACAGCCTGTCCAGATTTTTGCTGCCGAGTATGATTGCGATGTCCTGTCTGTTCGCGGTGGGCGTTGCGGTTCTGCGGCCGGACTATTTCAGTAGTACTAATGACCTCGCAATTCTGCTTTTTCTGCAGCTACTGCTGGCGGCAATTTGGAATTACCGGGCGCGATTTTTTCCTCTCCTGCTCGTGGTTTTCCTGTGGGCTGGCATGGTAGTGCCACTGAATGTAGTGTGGACATCAGGACGATGGCTGGTTCTGGCGGTCGGTACGCTTGCTGGTCTGATTGTTTATGTTCGAAATCAGGAACGCTCATTCATGACATTCCATCTGGCGGCGTTTTTCTGCGTCGTAGCAGCTCTGGTGTCTGCCGCCGTGTCGGCGTATCCGAGATTGGCCTTCCTCAAGACCATGAGCTTACTGCTTCTGTTCCTCTACGGCTCATCCGGTGCGCGCGTGGCCGTGATGGGAAGGGAAAAAGGTTTTTTCTCGAGTTTATTGCTGGGCTGCGAGCTGCTGGTTTACATTTCGGCAATTTCCTATTTCATCTTTCACTTCGAGATGTTCGGTAACCCAAACTCCTTGGGCGCGGTGGTGGGAGTGGCGGCAGTGCCAATCCTGCTGTGGGGAATTCTGATGAGCGAACAGCCAACAACCTCTTGGCGACGCATATTCGCTTTCGCGATCGCACTTCTATTGCTCTTCAGCAGCTATGCCCGCGCGGGCATCGCCGCGGCAGTCGTCTCGTGCGTTCTGGTTTGCATCGCTCTGCGTCGATATCGACTGCTCGTCAGGGGTTCATGCGTCGCCCTGCTCTTGGCGGTATTCGTGATGGTAGTAGTTCCTTTTCATGAGCAACCTTCGGAGTCCCTCACATCCGTCTTTCTGTACAAAGGACATCGCGAAGACGGGATTCTCGCATCCCGCAGATCCATTTGGGATGAAACGGTTTCGGTCATTCAAGCCCACCCATGGCTGGGCAGCGGTTTTGGCACCAGTCCGACCAGCAGTGAAGTGGTACGTCGACCCGAAAGCTTCGAATCGTTTCGTGAGGCTACTCGAGAACACGGCAATAGCTACTTGGCGATTACCGAATGGGTCGGATTCGCGGGAGATGTTCCGTTCTTCACTCTCATCCTCCTCCTGTCTGTGAATGTGGCGCGTGCCCTTCGGCAAATGCACCGGACCGGGAATGTCTTCTCCCCCGTAATTCCATTGGCCGGAGTTCTGACGGCAGGCCTGGTTCATGCAGCCTTTGAGGATTGGCTTTTCGCACCAGGTTACTATTTGTGCGTTTTTTTCTGGACCCTGGCTTTCATCATGGTGGATGTTCTTCCTGCGGCTGAGCCGACCTTGAAATCTGCCACTCTTAGTGCTCCGCGCGCATGGACTCACGGTTTGGGCACGGCTGCTCTCGGTCGATGATGCATCTTTTTCTCAACTGCCTCGCTGCCAGCGCTGGAAGCGGGTTGACCTATGTTCGCAATATTGTTCCGCAACTCTCCGCCCGGCCAGATCTGCGCGCTACTCTCGTCCTCGCTCCGCAGTTAAGGAACGGGCTTAGTAATCCGCCTAACATTTCATTCGTTGAAATGAAAATTTCAGGTGGTGCGGCAGGACGTTTCTGTTGGGAACAGGCTCTACTGCCGCGCTTAATTCGCCAGAGCGGTGCGGATGTATTGCTGTCGGCGGGCAATTTCGCTCTCCGGCAATCGCCTGTGCCCCAGATTCTTCTGTCTGGGAACTCTCTTTATACGTCTGCGGACTTCTACGACGACCTTCGTGAGCGCAGAGCCTACCGCATCTGGTTAGATACGCGAGCCAGAGCCTTCTTCGCCCGGCTCTCGGTCCGCTGGGCCGACTGCACTGTGGCTCCCAGCAGGGCTTTTGCCGATACGCTGCGGGTGTGGACCGGGGGCAAAGTCGTCAGCATTTATCACGGATTCGATCCCGAGATATTTTTCAGGGACCAAAGCCCGTTGCCTTCCGCCATTCAAAACAGGATCGACTCCGGTAGGAACACTCTGCGCCTTATCTTTGTGAGCCACTACAACTACTACCGGAATTTCGAGACCCTATTGCGAGCCATCCCGTATATCCAGCGGCGCTTGGACGGTAGGAAGGTTCAGCTCTTCCTGACCTGCAAACTTTCCCCCGAAGAAGATTCGGGTGCCTTTCGCCCCGCAACCGCGGCTGCGCTGGTCCGCCAGCTTGGAATTTCAGATCAGGTCGTCGAGCTCGGAGCGGTTCCATATCACCACCTGCAGCAAATAATCCGTGCTTGTAATATCTACGTGACTCCCGCCTATGCTGAGACGTTCGCGCATCCGTTGGTGGAGGCGATGGCCTGCGGTCTGCCCATCGTGGCTTCCGATCTGCCCGTACACCGCGAAGTTTGCGGGAACGCCGCTCTGTATTTCCCTCGCTTTTCTTCCCGACAACTGGCTGAAAGTGTTGTCGAAGTGGCACGATCCTCCGAGTTGAGGCAAAAGCTTATTGAATGGGGGTTAAAACGGTCGCGTGATTTTTCGTGGCGTAACCACGTGGATGAGATTATCTCTCTTGCCCGAAGCCTTCAACGTTCCAATCCTGAATACTTACGAGCCGCCTAGACCGGTTCGCTGTTGTCGTATCCAATTACGAACCGTGATCCCCAGCGATGCGAGGATCTGGATGCGTGTCCGCGGTAGCAATTGATGGTGCGAATCACCTCCATCCCTCACCGCGGCTGGAGGCGGACTCTAATCGGCAGCGGCAGCGGCTTGTAACGTTGAAGCCTCTACACTAGAGCGACAGTAAGCGACCACGCTCTTGATGATGTCGTCGAGTGACTGCGTCGGTGCGTATCCAAACCAACTGCGGGCTTTCGCAATGTCGGGAATGCGCCGCTGCATGTCCTCGAAGCCCTCGCCATAAGCCTCATTGTAGTTAACGTATTTGATCGTACTGCTCGACTGGGTTGCCGCGATCACTTTCCCGGCCAGCGCGTTCATGGTCACTTCCTCAGTGTTCCCTAGATTGAAAACCTGACCAACCGCGGCATCGCAGGCAATGCATTGCACCAGTCCCCCGACGATGTCCCCGACATGAGTGAAACATCGGGATTGTTCGCCATCTCCGAAAACCGTCAAGGGCTCGCCGCAGAGCGCTTGCTTAACGAAAGTGGGCAGGACCATGCCGTAGCGCCCGGTTTGCCGCGGGCCCACGGTGTTAAACAGCCGCACAATCGTAACCGGAAGTCTTCGTTCGCGATGGTAAGCCAGCGCGAGGAACTCATCAATCGCCTTGGAGCAAGCATAACTCCATCGCCCTTTTGTGGTGGGCCCGAACACAAGGTCATCTTCTTCAGAGAAGGGAAATTTAGTGGACTTGCCGTAAACTTCTGAGGTCGAGGCGATCAGCACTCGTTTCTTTTTCTTGGCCGCAATTTCCAATACCAGTTCGGAGCCGCCCACATTCGTTTCAATCGTACGTACCGGCGATTCCACAATGTTAAGCACGCCGACGGCCGCGGCTAGATGAAATACGATTTCCGCGTCGTCGATCAGTTCCGCAAGCAGGGGTTTGTCGAAAATCGTGTCAATACAGTAACGAAAACAGTCATTTTCTTTGGCCTCGCGAATGTTCTCCATGCTGCCAGTCGAGAGATCGTCGATGATAGTAACGCGATGTCCCTGGCCCAAAAGATAGTCTGCGAGATGAGATCCAATAAAGCCTGCCCCACCGGTAATTAAGATGCGCATGAAACTCCCTGATCCCCGAACATCCCTTCTAGCTTCCACAACGTTACCCAGTCTAAGTCAACTAGCTCGTCGAATCGTGCTCGAAACGTGGCTTCCGTCGGCAATGTCTCTAGAACGTCAACAGACGACGACGTTGCGGTGCACCTGAGGCGAATGCTTCTCTGTAATCTTCTCTGTCATATGGGAGCCTCAGATTCAGAGGTAGTATGTTTTCTGACGCCCACTATGCAAACACTCGAGGAGCCGCAACTGCTGCACGCTGCACCGTGCGCTGTTTCCTTACCCGTGAGCGTGATCATTCCTGTTCGTAACGAGGCGCGCAACTTGCCCCGCTGCCTGGAATCTTTACGCGGAGCCGGTGAGATTTACGTCGTCGACTCGGGCAGCACCGACGAAACTGCGGATATCGCCCGTTCATTTGGTGCCAAAGTCGTGCAATTCCATTACCTCGGCGGCTGGCCTAAGAAGCGTCAGTGGGCCATGGACACGCTTCCTCTGGCCTATGACTGGATCCTCCTCCTCGACGCCGA
>JABDBE010000010.1 GCA_013288805.1 Acidobacteriota bacterium | reverse complement strand
AATATCGCCGGCGTCGTCAGTGCGGGCTTCACGGCGGGCATCGTGCAACAACATAAGGGCGACCAGCGCCGTCGCTTCCGGCGGAGGCTGCGGCATCATCAGCGATCTCACCAAGCTTCCGAGCCGGATGGCCTCTGCGCAGAGGTCGGTCCGAACCAGCGGTCCGACGCGAGTGGCCGCATAACCCTCGTTGAAGACGAGATAAATTACGGTCAGCACCGCCTCGATGCGAGCAGCCATGTCGTTGGTCTCGGGCACGATATAGGGAATGCCGGCGTCGCGAATCTTGCGCTTCGCGCGCACCAGCCGTTGCGCCATGGTCGTCTCAGGCACCAGAAACGCGCGCGCAATTTCGTCGGTCTCAAGGCCGCATAGCGTGCGCAGGGTGAGTGCCACTTGGGCTTCGGGCGCGAGCGCCGGATGGCAACACGTGAAGATCAGTCGAAGGCGATCGTCGGGAATCTCAGTGGTGTCGTAATCTGGCTCTTCGACGGTGCGCACCAGGCCTGAGGTTGTGTACGATTCAAGTTTCTCCTCGAACCGCGCCTTACGCCGGATGCGGTCGATGGCTTTGTGCCGGGCGGTTTGGATGATCCATGCCCGCGGGAACTCGGGCACGCCGGATACGCGCCATTGATCGATAGCGGCCGTAAATGCTTCTTGCGCAGCCTCTTCCGCCAGATCGAAGTCGCCAACCAACCCAATCAGGGTAGCCACGATCCGCCCCCAGTCGGAGCGGTAAACTTCTTCGACGGCTTGGGTGACATCCAGGGACATGCCTGATTGTAAATATATTCTTGGAGGAGTGTCGATTTCGCCGGCCGTCATTCGATTTACTAGTGGAAGCCGAAAACGAGGAATTGAAGTCAAATCATTCAGCAGAAATAATATTTTGTTATGTTACGTGCCGACGACGTGAAGGTTGTCGATTGTGACATCTCCTGTTTCGACTTACTGATGGAGGAACGCAATGAAATACATGTTGCTCATTTATGCCGACGAAAATGGGTGGACGGAGGCTGAACGGCAGCATTGCTATAGCGAATCGACGGAGCTTGCGCACGAGCTCCAAGCAAATGGGCAGTTTTTGGGAGCGTCCCCGCTGCAGCCCGTGTCGACCGCGACCAGCGTTCAGGTACGCAATGGCAAACGGCTCGTGACCGATGGTCCATTCGCGGAAACTCGCGAACAACTCGGCGGGTATTACATGGTCGAAGCCAAAGACCTTGACCAAGCCATCGACATTGCGGGACGCATTCCAGGCGCACGCAAAGGCACCGTAGAAATTCGTCCCGTGGTGGCGCTGCCGAACCTCCCAAAGATTTAAGACTTTAAGGAGACAGAAACATGCGATTCATGATGATGGTGAAAGCGACGAAAGATTCGGAAGCGGGCACGCCTCCGAACCCCGAGCTGATGGCTGCCGTCGAGAAGCTGGGCGAAGAGGCTAACAAGGCCGGCCAGAGCGTTAGTTCGGGCGGCCTTGGTCCCAGTTCGCAAGGCACGCGCATTCGCGTGTCGGGAGGAAAGACGTCCGTTATCGATGGCCCTTTCGCCGAGACAAAAGAACTGGTGGGCGGCTTTGCGATTCTCGATTTGAAGTCGAAAGAAGAGGCAGTCGAGATGGGGACGCACTTCATGCAGGTCCACGGGGACATCATGGGACCGTCCTACGAAGGCGAGTTGGAGATTCGTCCAATATTCGGGGACTCTTCAAACGGCGCGAAGGAATTGAATTCTTATCTTCATTTCAAAGGCCAATGCGAGGAAGCGTTCAAGTTCTACGAAAAATGCCTGGGTGGAAAAATCGACTCTATTTTTCGTTATGGGGGCACTCCAGCGGCAGAGCAGGTCCCAGCGGAGTGGCGCAGCAAAATCGTGCATGCCCGGATGACGATAGGCGACCAGGTTTTGATGGGCATGGATGCCCCGCCCGAGCGCTTCGACAAGCCGCAAGGCTTCAACTTGAACGTCAGCGTTAAGAATACCGCCGAGGGCAAACGGATCTTTGACGCCCTGTCCGAGGGTGCGAATGTGGTCATGCCGTTCGGGCCGACGTTCTGGGCAGCGGGTTTTGGTATGCTCGTCGACCGTTTCGGCATACCGTGGATGATTAACTGTGAGCAAGCTTGAACTAAAACAAACGCAACATGATTGATTTACACAACGATTTACACAACCAAAAACCAAGGAGAGAACGACGTGGAAACGAAACCTACGCATGAACAAGCACAACTTCATTTGCAAGTCTACGAATTGCGGCGCGAAGCCAAACTTCGTCAGGCGCGCGATTGGTTCTTCAAGAACTACTTCGTCGAGAATCTCGAGGACTCGATGCGAATCGGGCCACCGGGAACGGAAAACGGCGCCTTCAAAATGATGGTGCTCAGTTACTGGGAACAAGCCTGTGCTCTGCTGAACTACGGTTTGCTGCACGAAGATCTTTTCTTCGAGACCGGCGGCGAGTTTTTTGGGGTTTGGGAGCGGGCGAAACCCGCTGTCCCGCAGGCTCGGGAGAAGTTCGTAAACAAGCAGTTTCTCGCTCATCTGGAGAGGGCCGCGCAGCGCTACGAAGCGTGGGCTGAAAGCCGCAACCCCGGAGGCATCGCTGCCATGCGCGAGATGATGAAACAAATGCGTCCGCCGGCTGCAAAGGCAGCGTAAAGGCGTCAGGCAGGGAGTAAATACGACCGAGCCTGCGCCTCCGGATGTTTTCCAGCAGCGCGGGCTCGAATTTCTAACACTAGCTTTCAGGAGTCGCGGATGAACCGGAAGATGATAGAGAG
This sequence comes from Acidobacteriota bacterium, assembly GCA_013288805.1. GTDB lineage: Bacteria > Acidobacteriota > Terriglobia > Terriglobales > Acidobacteriaceae > JABDBE01. The sequence continues at coordinate 65,671 of JABDBE010000010.1, read as the reverse complement.
AATGCTGAGGACCTTCGCGCTGGCGATCGCGCTAAGCCTGTTATGCCCGGCCCAGGCGCAGGACTCGGGCCCGTTGTATGAGCGCATGGCCCCGATTGACCAGTATCTGATGACGGATCCAAATACCGAGATAGCCTTTGCGCGGACCGCCGCTCCGGAATCCATCTCACGCGATGCCGAGGTCTTGGTGCTAGGGCGGCATGGTTACGAAACTGCGGTCAAAGGCAAGAACGGCTGGGTCTGCATTGTGGAGCGATCATGGATGGCCCCGTTCGACGATCCGGAGTTCTTGAACCCCGATCAGCGGCTTCCGCTTTGCCTCAATCCGCCGGCAGCGCGAACCCACCTGCCGCTCACCTTCAAAACGACAGAGTTGGCATTGGCTGGACAGTCCAAAACCCAGATGTTCGACAGTATCAAAGCCGCATACGACAAGAAGGAACTGCCGCTGCCGGAAGCGGGGTCGATGTGCTATATGACGTCGAAGCAACAGTACTTTAGCCGCAAGGTTGGGAATGCCGATCCCCATCTGATGTTTTGGTTTCCCAAGACAGACGATATGTTTTGGGGCGCTGCAGCCTCTGACTCTCCGGTGGACGTGCATCAGTATTCACCGCAGCCAATTACCGAGTTCGACATTTCGGTGTCCAAGTGGTCCGACGGAACGGATGCGCCCAGGGATCAGCACTGATGCCCGATTTCGGCGTGCGCTCAAGTCACAACCATGCGAAGAAAACTGTCGAAGTATTCATGAGGAAATCGATGAGCCCAAAACTAATCAACACAATCGCATGTTTCGCACTGGTAGTCGTGCTGGGCGGAGCGGGGCCAGCGCACGCGCAGGATGCCAAAACACCCTATCCGAGCATGGCCCCGCTTGACCAATACCTGATGACCGATCGCGACGCCGAGATAGCGTTGGCCCGTAGCGCTGCTCCCGAGTCTATATCACGCGATGCGAAGATCCTGGTTCTCGGGAGGCATGGCTACGAGACTGCAGCCGAAGGAAAGAACGGTTTCGTGTGCGTCGTCGAACGAGCGTGGGGGGCTCCGTCCGACCACCCTGAGTTTTGGAACCCGAAAGTGCGTGCGCCGATCTGCCTTAATCCACCAGCCGCGCGATCCGTGCTGCCTCTCACGATCAAACGGACGGAATGGGTGCTGGCCGGACTTTCTAAAGCACAAATTATGGACAATCTGAAAACCGCGCTTGATCGCAAAGAAGTGCCCCCGTTCGAAGCGGGAGCGATGAGTTATATGATGTCGAAGCAAGCGTATCTTACCGATGAGGACGGGCATAACATGGCTCATCTGATGATTTACACTCCACTAACGGACGCCGCGGCATGGGGCGCAAACCTGCCAGGTTCGCCAGTCATAGCAGCGTCGGACCCTCTGGACCGACTGACCGTGTTTCTAATTCCGGTCGGCCAGTGGTCAGACGGAACGACTGCACACATGGATGCGCACTGACCTCCGGCCGATATGGGTGAGCAAGCCGCGCATATTTCGCTTTCCGATTACCGCCGGAGAATACCGGCGCAACACTCACACTAACGAAAAGGAGCCAGGGATGAGCAACGTACGGGTTTTGGTCGGCACGCGCAAAGGCGCGTTCATTCTGACGTCCGACGGCAAACGCGAAAATTGGGAAGTCTCCGGCCCGCATTTTGCGGGTTGGGAGATTTATCATATGAAGGGATCGCCCGCCGATCCGAATCGACTTTACGCCTCGCAGACGAGCGGATGGTTTGGGCAGATCATTCAACGCTCCGACGACGGCGGCAAAACCTGGCTTCAACCGGGAACCCCGCCTGGAGAAACGCCTGCGCCAGGTCCTCCGAAAGCCGCGAGCAACAAATTCGTCTACGATAGCTCCGACAAGACCGGCAAGGCGCTGACGACGCATCAGTGGTACGACGGCACGCAACATCCGTGGGAGTTCAAGCGAGTGTGGCATATGGAGCCGTCGCTCACCGATCCCAACACGGTTTACGCCGGGGTGGAAGATGCGGCTCTATTTCGCTCGACTGATGGCGGAGAGAATTGGCAGGAACTCTCCGGCCTGCGCGGCCACGGCACCGGCCCCAAGTGGCAGCCAGGCGCAGGGGGCATGTGTTTGCACACGATCATTCTCGATCCCAGCAACCCACAGCGGATGTGGATTGCCATCTCGGCGGCGGGCGCGTTTCGCACCGACGATAGCGGCAAGAGTTGGAAGCCGATCAATCGCGGACTACGCTCGCAATACATCCCTGACCCCAACGCTGAAATCGGCCACTGCGTGCACCATGTGGCCATGAATCCGAAACGCCCGGGAGTGCTGTTCATGCAGAAGCACTGGGACGTGATGCGCAGCGATAACGCGGGCGATTCGTGGGTGGAAGTTAGCGGGAATCTTCCGACAGATTTCGGATTTGCCATTGACGTTCATGCGCACGAGCCGGAAACGATTTACGTTGTTCCGATCAAAAGCGACTCGGAACACTACGTGCACGAAGGCAAGCTGCGAGTCTATCGCAGCCGCAGTGGGGGAAACGAGTGGGAGCCGCTGACCAAGGGCCTGCCGCAAAAAGATTGCTACGTAAATGTGCTGCGCGATGCCATGGCTGTCGATTCGCTCGATAAGTGCGGCATCTATTTCGGCACCAGCGGCGGACAGGTGTACGCCTCGGCCGATGCCGGAGATACTTGGGCGCCAATTGTCCGCGATTTGCCGGCGGTACTTTCCGTCGAAGTGCAGACGCTGGTGTGAGGTGGCCCCAAGTTATTGCCTCTTCCTATGCGCAAGATATACACTGGCAATGTAGATCATGGCCTGGTTGGAGGGCAACGTGCAGGTTTCTAAGTGGGGTAACAGTCTCGCGGTGCGGCTACCGTCGGAAGTTGTGGAGGCTCTCAATTTAAAAGAAGGCGACCAGATCGAAATTAGGATCGCAGATACGCGGCAATTTGAGGTGCGCCGCGACCCCGCTCGGCGGCGAGCTCTCGAACGCTTACGCCGGCTGCGTCGTCCGTTGCCGGCTGGGTTTGTATTCGACCGGGCAGAGGCCAATGCCCGCTAAGGACTTCTTCGATACAAATGTGTTGATCTATGCGGTGGCGAAGAATGACTCGCGCGCGGCCAAAGCCGAGGAGCTACTCGCGAGCGGGGGCATCGTAAGTGTCCAGTCGCTGAATGAATTTGTTACAGTGGCTCGCCGCAAGCTGGGTATGCCGTGGAAAGAAATAAAAGAGTCTTTGGACGTCATTTGCATTCTGTGCCCCGACCCAGTTTCAATCTCGCTCGATACCCACAACTTGGCCGTGGCTATCGCAGAAAAGTACAGATACAGTATTTACGATGCGCTCATAGTCTCCGCCGCCCTGGAGTGTGGCTGCAAGACGCTGTACTCCGAAGATTTGCGGGACGGACAAACCATCAATCGGCAACTGACGATTCGGAATCCTTTTTGATGACGCTTGTTTTACTGTGCCTACACCCGACGAGTGAAAACTGAATCCTCCGCACGCATGGTAGAAGTATGATTCGAGTCATGCTCCCGCAGCATCTGCGAACCCTGGCGCACGTCGGGGTCGAGGTCGAACTCGACGTTCAAGCTCCGGTCACGCAGCGGACGGTCCTCGACGCGCTCGAAGCCCGCTATCCCATGCTGTGCGGAACCATTCGCGACCACACAACCCTGGAGCGCCGGCCGTTCTTACGCTTCTTCGCCTGCGAGGAAGATCTCTCTCACGAATCGCCGGACGCTCCGCTGCCCGAATCGGTCGCATCAGGAGCGGAGCCGCTGCTCATCATCGGGGCCATCGCCGGCGGTTAGGAGCGGAACTGCTGGCAAGATGCAATCGAGGCGAGTACCCTATTCCTTCGTTTATTCAGATGGAGGAACGTCCGAGTGAAGCGATGGATCGTGTGTGCGCTGCTTGCACTGGTAACTGCCACATCAGTTTCCGCCCAACAATCATCATCCCTAAGCCAGAACGTGATCGATCCATATAAGCCAACTTTGGATCGGCTCGAATCGCTGACCACTTTCCCATTGGCCGATTGGCGGGTTCACGCGGATGTGGCCCATCCTGAGGATCCGTCTTTCGATGACTCCGGTTGGCAAACAATGCGAGTCGGGGATAAATGGTCGACTGGATCTCGCGTGCTGCGGCGCTGGGTCGAAATTCCCGAGAAGATTAATGGGTATGCGGTGGTGGGGGCGCGTGTGAAATTGGACCTTCGGTTCGATTTCAACTGGAACAACAAAGGCCCGGTCACGATCGCAGTATTCTCGAACGGATCGCTGGTGTCGCGCGGTGATGACGACATGCAGCAACCGATTCCGCTAACGGAGAACGCGCAGCCGGGGCAAAGGTTCTTGATCGCGGTGAGAATCGATGCCCCAGAGGTTGAAACGGAGTTTCATCACGCCCAGTTGACCATTGAACCTGCCTCTGGCCGGCCTGATCCGGCGATGCTGCGAATAGAAATCCTGGCGGCGCGTCCGATGATTGCGGCTTATGAGGAGGGTCGCGCGGAGCGCCAGCAGCAAATCGACGCGGCGATTAAAGCGGTCGATTTGTCGTCCCTCGATAAGAACGACCAGGCAGGCTTCGACGCGTCTCTGCGCCGGGCGCAAGACAAACTGCAGGCGTTGAATCCATGGCTGAAACAATTCACGGTTCGCGCGATCGGAAATTCGCACATTGACATGGCGTGGTTGTGGCCGTGGACGGAGACTGTCGAGGTCGTTCGCAATACGTTTCAGAGCGTTCTGGATTTGATGCGGGAGTATCCCGATTTCAAGTTCACCATGTCTTCGGCGCGAACCTATGAATGGATGCAGGAAAAGTATCCGGACATGTTTGAGCAAATTAAACAGCGCGTGAAGGAGGGTCGCTGGGAGGTTATCGGCGGCATGTGGGTTGAGCCTGACTTGAATATGCCGGATGGCGAATCGCTGGTGCGCCAGATTCTGGTCGGCAAGCGATATTTTCAGAAGAACTTTGGAGCCGACATCAAAATCGGTTGGAATCCAGATTCTTTTGGATACAACTGGCAGCTTCCACAAATCTACAAGAAATCTGGCGTCGATTACTTCGTGACCAGCAAGTTGCTGTGGGCTACGGATTACACAAAATTTCCTTACCGGCTGTTCTGGTGGGAAGCGCCGGATGGGAGCCGGTTGCTAACATATTTTCCGCACGAATACGCCAACCAATTCGACCCGGAGCAGATCACCAAAGACTTTTCGGTCTACGCTCCGTCAATTTACGGGCCTAAACTCACTGATTCGCCGCAAATGCTTTACTTGTACGGAATCGGCGACCATGGCGGCGGGCCGACTCGAACCATGCTTGATCGGGCCGATCGGCTTCGCGATCCAAATACCGTTTTCCCCAAGATTGACTTCAGTACGGCCAAAGACTTTTTCGCCGACCTAGACCATGAACTTCCAACTCTCAAAGTACCCACTTGGAAGGACGAACTCTATTTCGAATATCACCGCGGGGTCTACACGTCGCAAGCAGACACAAAACAACGAATTCGGCACGATGAAGAACTGATGCTCGATGCCGAGAAGTATGCGTCCGTGGCTTCACTCTTCGGACGCCCGTACGGGCAGGATCCATTCGAACTCGCCTGGAAGAATCTGCTGTTTGATCACTTCCACGATGTCATGCCCGGCTCCGGCATCGCTGTGAACTATCTCGACGCCAAACGAAATTTGGAGGACGTAGCCCGCTCGGCCCAGTTGATAACAAATGGTGCGCTCGACGAAATCCTGGCTCACGTCAACACTCAGGGCGACGGCGTTCCGGTCGTGGTTTTCAATTCGCTTTCATGGCCGCGGACCGAAGTGATTGAGATGGAAGTGCAACTTCCAAACCCGGCCAAACAGATTGAAGTAGTCGACGGGGCAGGCGCTCGCGTCGAGTCCGAGTTGCTCGCCATGGATTCAACCACAAACCGGGCGCGTCTCCTAGTTAAAGCAGACACACCTGCGGTTGGCTACAAAACCTATTTTGTGCGCTCCGCGGCCAAATCCGTTGGCCTGAATAGCGGAACCGTAAAGAGGGCGGTCACGGCTGCGGGTACCACGATTGAAAACGAGTTTGTTCGCCTAAGAGTTGACCCGCAAAGCGGATGCGTCACCAGCCTCGTCGATAAGCAAACAAATACCGAATCGCTTGCTCCCTCCGAAACTGATAGCGGCGGTCCCACGACATTTGCTTGCGGAAACCTGCTCCAGGCTTTCTACGACAAACCCAAACGATGGGATGCCTGGAACATCGATGCTGATTTCGAGAAGCAACATTGGGATCTGGATAAAGCCGACGAAGCGAAACTGGTCGAAGGTGGGCCACTGCGCGCAGTAATTCGGGTCAAGAAGCATTTCCAGAATTCCTCGTTCGTGCAAGACATCACAATGTACGCTGGCGTGCCGCGCGTCGACGTAAAGATGCAGGTCGAATGGCATGAGAAACACATTCTGCTGAAAGTTGCATTCCCGCTGAGCGCCCACAGTGATAAAGCTACTTTTGAAATCCCTTACGGGTCGATCGAACGTCCGACTACGCGGAACACGCCGGCAGAGCAAGCCAAATTCGAAGTCCCGGCACAACGCTGGGCGGATCTTTCGGATACGAAGCACGGCTTCAGCCTGCTGAATGACAGCAAATACGGATACGATGTGAAGGGCAACGTCCTGCGTCTCTCATTGCTGCGTTCGCCCGAGTGGCCTGATCCACACGCCGACGAAGGGCATCACGAATTCACGTACTCGCTGTATCCGCACAGCGGAACCTGGCGAGACGCAGAGACCGTGCGCCGCGGCTACGAACTCAATTACAAAGTGCTGGCCGTGCCATCTCAGAAACACCAGGGAACACTCCCCAGCGAACATTCCTTCGTGCAAGTGGAACCGGATAATGTCGTGCTGACCGCGATCAAAAAATCCGATGACGACGATTCTCTTGTGCTGCGTTTCTATGAGTGGGCGGGAAGGGAATCGGATGTAAAGCTACACCTTCCGCCAGGAGCGCAGTCGGCGTCAGAAACGGATCTGATGGAGAGATCGATCGCCGATCTCGCCGTGCACAACGATTCCGTCACCGTGCATACCAAACCCTATGAGATTAAGACGCTGAAAGTCCGATTCGCGCCAAATACGTTAACCGAACACCCTTAGTGACTAAGAGAAGAATGGTGGAGCTAGCCGGCCTCGAACCGGCGACCTCATCGTTGCGAACGATGCGCTCTCCCAACTGAGCTATAGCCCCACTCGCGGGAAATTAACCAGGCAACAAAGCGATTTTATCAGTGTTCGCCAGACTGGGCCAGACGTCGACCGTTGTTCCACGACTTGCAGGAAGCTTTCCCTTCCGCCCGGCTTCGCGCTATAGTCTCTGTCCGGTTCTTTTGGAGGCTTTTTATGGTCAGTCAAACACGGCCCGAAGGCAAAGTCAGGAGTTTCGGCCAAAACATCGAGAGCGATCTGGCTTCGAGATTTTTGCGCGTGGTAGAAACGGCAGCCATCGCTTCGGCTCGCACGATGGGCCAAGGGGAGCGCAAACTGTCGGACCAGGTGGCCACTGAAGCCATGCGACAAACCATGGACGCCATCCCTATGCGCGGCACCATTGTAATCGGTGAGGGTGAGCGTGACGAGGCTCCCATGCTTTACATCGGAGAGAAAGTCGGCGCGGAATTTCCTGACGGACGTGAAGTGCCTGAAGTCGACATTGCCGTAGACCCGCTTGAGGGAACGAATCTTTGTGCCACTGGGGCGCCCGGCGCCATCACCGTGCTGGCGGCTTCCGAACGCGGCGGACTTTTGAACGCCCCCGACTGCTACATGGAGAAAATCGTGGTCGGACCTTCCTGCAAGGATGCGGTGGATCTGGACGCCCCGGTCGCCGACAATCTCAAGAACATTGCCAAGAGAATGGCCCGCGATGTGGAAGACCTGGTCATCATCGTGCTCGATCGACCGCGCCACGAGAAGCTGATTGCTGACATCCGCGCCGCTGGCGCCCGCATTCGGCTGATCGGAGATGGCGACCTTTCAGCCGGCATTGCCGCCGCCGTCATCGGCACGGGTGTACACGCGGTTATGGGCTCAGGCGGCGCCCCAGAAGGTGTCATCACCGCTGCGGCAATTCGCTGCTTGAATGGCTATATGCTGGGCCGACTGGTGGTCGATAAGCCCGAGTTGGAAGAGCGCATTGCCCGCATGGGTATCAAGGACAAGAATAAAATTTACGAAGCCGAGGACCTGGCTCCAGGCAAGCAATTGATTTTCGCCGCTACTGGCGTAACCGAGGGCGCGTTGCTGAAAGGAGTCCGCTTCTTTGGGGAAGGCACGCGCACTTCCTCGGTGATCCTGACTTACCGAACCGGGAAAGTACGCTTTATCGATAGCATCCATTTGGAAAAAGGCCCAGATGTGAAGGTGCGGTTCGCATAGTTTTTCATTCAAAAGATCGCACACCAGCCTTGATAGGATTTCGTGATGAAAGTTACTGAGCGCCGGGTGGCTCGCGCGCTACGCCCCGGCGGTCCGGAAGTCATTGAAGTCAGCTTCGAGCAGTTACCCCCGTTGGAAGTTGGGGAAGTGCTGGTACGAGTTGAAGCGGTCGGCCTCAACCATGCGGAAACGCTGATTCGTTCGGGTTCCTACGCGGTTCGCTTACCCTTCCCATTCTTACTGGGAGGGGAAGGCGCGGGCACGGTGTTGGCTGGAGGCCCAGAGGTCACGATTCCTCCGGGGACGCGAGTCTGCTGGGCGGCAGTGCTCGGGTCGTGCGCAACCTTCCTCGTAGTTCCCAGTTCCATGGTTGTCGCGATTCCTGAAGACGTCAGCATCGAGCAGGCTGCTTGTGCAGCAGTCGCAGGGCTCACTGCGGGGGGCCTCGCCCGCGTCTGGCCGTTACAGAGAGGATCGACGGCTGTGGTGTGGGGCGCCGCGGGAGCAGTCGGCCGGATGCTTGTCGCCCTGCTGGCCGATCGCGGAGTGCACGTGATTGGTGTCGCGAGTGGGAATCGCGTGGACGCGTTGCGCGCCGTGGGAGCCGCTTATGTGATCGACCGGTCCACTGAGGATGTGCCCGACGCAGTACGCGCCGATACTAAGGGACGGGGAGCGGACGCCGTGTTCGACCCAATCGGCGCGGCCACCTTTCAAGCCAGTCTGCAAATGCTGGCGCCGCGCGGATGTCTGATCACCTATGGCGAACTTTCTGGTCCAGCGGCTGCCTTTGATCTGAACCAACTTTTTCCCAGCTCTGTTTTTGTGACCAAATACAATGGCACGCGCTGGGTCGAAGGAATCCACGAGTTTGCCGACTTCATTTCGCAAGCATTGACCCTGGCCTCGAAAAGACCAGCCGTTATCAGCGAAATCGCCGGGCGATTTTCGCTCGATGAGGTGGTCGAAGCCTATCGCGCACTCGAATCTGGTCCGCGTGGCAAAGTGCTGGTGATTCCTGGCCACATCACTTCTGAATGAGTCGAGTTCCAGGTTGCCGCGTCATGTGCGAAAGAAGAAACGGCAGCCGCCGATTAGACATCGAACAATGAACGCACGGAGCCGCAATGATTGAAGCAAAAGTAATCTGGACCGACAACCATCGTTTCCTGGGGCAGGCCACCAGCGGCCACGGCATTGTCGTCGACGGCGACAGCAAGACCGGCAGCAGTCCCATGGAGTTGGTCTTGATCGGATTATGTGGGTGTACCGGTTACGACGTTGCCAGTATCCTGGCGAAAAAGCGCGAGCCATTTACCAGCATCGAGGTGCGAGCCGAGGGAGATCGCGCCGCCACCCCGCCAACTGTCTACACCGCAATCCGGTTGGTCTATCGAATCGGCGGAAAGGTCTCGCACAAGGCGGTCGAAGATGCAGTGCGGTTGTCCGAAGAAAAGTATTGTTCGGTCGCAGCTATGCTGAACAAGACAGCCAAGATCAGCTACGTGATCGAATACGCGGAAAACCAAGAGGGTGTCTGATCAACCCTTGCCCCGGCGAGCGCATCCCGTCCGCGGATATCTATACATCGCCAGCGCCGCGTTTTTGTGGGGCATCGCGGCCACTCTCGGGCGCGCCGCGTTTACCGGACGGGTCTTGCCAAAGGGACAAGCACTTCGGCCCATCGACCCGCTAATCCTGTCGCAAAGCCGTGCGACGCTCTCTTTTATCGTCCTTCTGATCGCCCTGGTTCTGCTTCGCGGCTGGAAGCGATTGCGGCTACCCATAGCCGATTTTCGACGGATGTTCGTGCTGGGAATTCTCGGCGTAGCAGCGTCGAATTACTTGTATTACCTCGCGATTCAAAGAACCAACGTAGCCACTGCCATCATTCTGCAGTACACGGCGCCGATATTGGTGTTGCTATACACCGTGGCGCGTGGCCTGCAGAAGCCGACCATGCAGCGAGTGGCCACCGTTGCACTGGCAGTGACCGGAATTGCGCTGGTAATTGGAATATTTGGCTCGGGGGGATTCCGGCTGGATACGATCGGAGTGTTGGCGGCTTTGGGAGCAGCGTTTTCTTTCGCTTTTTACAACATCGGCGGTCACAGCATCCTTGCCCGCTACGATCGCTGGACGGTGTTGTTGTACGTCATTTTCAGCGCCTCGTTGTTCTGGATCGTGGTGAACCCGCCGTGGAAAATCGTAGCCGCGCATTACTCAGGGAACCAGTGGCTATTTTTGCTAGTTTTTTCGATGGTCTCCGTGCTGGCACCGTTTTCTCTTTACTTTGCTGGGTTGCAGCATCTGGAGCCCACACGCGCCATCGTGGTCAGCTGTTTGGAACCAGTGTTCTCGATCGTGATTGCTGCCGTCACCCTGGGCGAAGTGATGAAGCCGCTGCAGACGGTTGGGATAGTGCTGGTCCTAATCGCGATTGTCATCGTGCAGTTGCCCGACCGGAAAATGCACGAGGAAATTACGCTGGTGGAGCCCATCGAATGATTCTCAGCGGTCACTAAGGTAACCAAAATGAGAGGTTTGCACTAGGTTTTTGCAGTCCGAAGCGAGATGCTTAGGCAGGTGTTTCGTGGCTCTTCGGGGTGGAGTTTTCCTATGAAGCGTTCTCGCGTGGGCTGTCTTATTGCTTTCGTGATGTGCTCGTTGCTTCCTTGCTTCGCGCATCATATGGCCGTGGTAGTGAACAAAGACAACGCTATCGGCGAAGTCAGCTCTGCGCACTTGGGTAAGATATTTCGCTTGGAAGTTAAGAAGTGGCATGATGACAAGGATGTGATCCTGGTCCTGCACAAGAGTTCTGTCGGTGAAACGAACACGCTGGAGCACCTGAGCAAAATGTCTTCCAGCGAACTGAAGTCGTTTATCGCAGCTCACCAGGGATCGATCACCATGGTTGACTCCGATGAAGATGTGCTCAAGGTGGTCGAGACAATGCCAGGCGCGGTGGGATTGATCGATGTCCGCTCCATTAATGACCAGGTAAATGTGGTGAGGGTTGACGGTAAACTTCCCATGGAAGATGGCTATCTGCCCCACTAGACTATTGTCGACAGTTAGGCCTTCGCTCGATCTCCCAATCGCAACAGGTGAAAATAGCGTCGAGCCTTCCTTACATCTTTACCAATCTGCTCGCGCAAAGCTTCCACCGAGGGAAACTTGATTTCGTCCCTCAGCCTCTGCAGAAAGTAGATCTCCACTTCTGTCTCTGGATTCAGATCGATGGGATGAAAGTTCAGAAGATGAGTTTCGATGGCGAAAGAGTCAGTCCCGAAGGTGGGCCGATTTCCGACGTTGGTCACTGAATCGAAGCATTCCTCGGCCACGCGGGTACGGGTGACGTAAACGCCATCGCCGGGGACAAGCTCTTCATACCGGCTCAGGTTGATGGTCGGGACCGTATATTTAGAGCCATAACCGCGGCCGCGGCCGGCGGTCGACAAAATACTAAATGGCCGAGCCAACAGATGGCGGGCGCGGCTTGCTCGTCCCCCCGTCAGGAGTTTGCGGATTTGCGTGCTTGAAACTGGTTCGCCCCGCAGCCGTAATTCGGGATAAACCACCACTTCGAAACCCAGCTCGCGGCCGAATTCCGTCAGCAGGTTAATATCGCCAGCCGCCTTGTTGCCGAAATGAAAGTTGTAGCCTTCGTGCACCTCGCGAGCCTGCAGTTTGCTTTTCAGGATGTCATGAGCAAAGTCTCGCGGTGTCATGAGCGACAGATCGCGCGTAAAAGGGAGCAGGAGAACAGCGTCGACGCCCGTGGCCTCCAGCAGGCGCAGCTTTTCGGGAGTAGGGGTGAGCAGCTTGAGTCCGGAATCAGGTCGGAGAATCCGCACAGGATGCGGCTCGAAAGTGACCGCCACGGACTTGCGACCTTGGTCCCGCGCCCGGGCCACAATGTTCGCCAGCACGCGGGTGTGGGCACGATGCACGCCGTCAAAATTCCCCACACTCAATAGCGTGGGACCGAAGCCGGCGGGAATATCTTCGAGTTTATGAAAAATCTGCATCGCTCGTGTCTAGTGCGGCGTCCTCGCCCGCATCCATTCACCCCGAAACTCTCACGACAGATACGAATGTGAACTCCGCGGGCGAGGGCTCCCGCGGAAAGCAATCTAAATCTCGAATTCCAGCTTCATCCCATCGAAAGAAAGTCGCACGTTTGGCGGCAGGGAGGCATTGGTCGCCTCATGAGGCAAGTCGTGACAAATATGGGTAAAAAAAGCGCGCCTGGGTTTAAGCCTCTCGACAATGCGCAAAGAGTTCTCGACGGTGGAATGCGTAGGATGCGGGATGTGTCGCAGCGCATCCAGAAACAGGATGTCGAGATTCTGCAGTTTCGCGAGCGAGGTTTCAGGCACGCTGCTGTGATCGGTCAGATACGCAGCGCTGCCAAAGCGAAACCCATCAATCTCAGTTTCGCCGTGTATCACCGGGATCGGCTCAAATGCGGCGCCGAACAGATTGATCGTCCCATCGAACGGTTTCAGTTCGACCTGGGCCAGTCCGCCGTATTTGTAGTCTCCGTCGAAAATATACCGAAACGTGCTGCGAATAAAGTCTGCCGCCGCGGGCCGCGCATAGAGCGGCAGCTTGTTCGGCTTGTGACGAAAGCTGAGCGGGCGCAAATCGTCCAGGCCCAAAATGTGATCGGCATGGCTGTGAGTGAAGAGCACGGCATCAAGTTTGCGAATGTGCTCGCGGATGGCTTGCTCGCGGAAATCAGGCGTGGCGTCTATGAGCACAGTTTTGCCGCCAAATTCGACCAAAACTGAGGGTCGGGTGCGGCGATCGTGCGGATCAGAAGAATGGCACACGGCACAGTCGCAGCCAATGGTTGGCACGCCCATGGACGTGCCGCTGCCCAGGACCGTGAGCGTAGCCTTCATCGCTTGATGGTTGCGGCACTCGATGCCGGATTCTGCGGTGGATGGGCCAGTGCGTTGGTCACTTCAACGTAAGCCATGCGAAGTTCGTACAGACAATTTTGCAGGAAATTTTCCTCGGTGCTGGAGAGGTTGCCTTTGGTCTTCTCCGAAAGAAGGCTGAGCGTGTCGATGGTCTGGCGCGCCCCAATCAAGTCGACTCGTGGCTGCCCGCCTTGTTCGTGCATGAGCCCCATCTGCAGCATGGCAGACATGTACAGCGAGGCCATGAAACGCTCGAAAGTCATCTCCAGTTCCTTACTGGAATGCCCGCTGAGTTCCACTCGTGCGTCCAAATCCTTCGCGGATTTCCGATATGCCTCCGCCTGTTCTTTCTGCTCAGCGGCAGTAGGAGCGGGCGGCGCGTCCGATTCCTGCTGCGGCGCAGCAACGGCTGGTTGAGCGACCGGCGCGGCCTGCGGCGTGGGCACAGCGCTGGAGACTTCTTCTTGAGAAACTTCTTCGCGAATCTCGCCCTCCGACGTAAACAACCGCCGGTCGGTAACGGTGAAACTCTCCTGCTTCTTCTCAGCCATAGATTGCCCCTTCGATGTTTATAGGTCTTCGTGTCGGAATACTTCCGAAAACGGCAGATTTGCAATGGAAAGCCGCGTAGCCCCCACCTGAAATTGCTTGCCCGGGGTCGCGAGTTCACGCCGGATATAACCCAGCGCCACGGAACGGTCGCCGCCGGCAAGGGGCAGGGAAGCGACACTCGTAATCTCACCGATATCGCGGCCATCGGCTTGGATCTTTGTGCCCACAGCGCGCAACGCACCTTCAACTTCGAACCCGGTAAATTTGCGATGCACGTTGCCACGGGACCGAATCCGCTCCACGATCTCCTGCCCGATATAGCATCCCTTGCTGAAATGCAGCGCTCGCTGCTGTTCGGTCTCCTGCGGCAGGTCGCGCTCGCGGATGTCTTGCCAGTAACGTGGAATTCCCGATGCGACGCGCAGCAACTCTAACGCGTTGGCGCCGACCGGCATAGCTCCAGCATTCGTGAGCGCGTCCCGGACGGACGTCAGCGTATCGGGCGCCAACCACAACTCATAAGACTCGACGCTCGCGTTGTCTCCGCGCACCACCGTCATGCTGACGTTCTGCCAGGGCATGTCTAAAAATTGCAGGGGCACGAGGTTCGGTATTTCAAATCCACCCGCGCGTAGAACTGCACGCGATTTCGGTCCCGTGAGCCCGATCGCAGTCAGCTTGTCGCTCACGTTTGCGACCTCGACATCATCCATGATGATGTAGTGATCGAAAGTTGCCAGCAGCTTTTCTGACTGGGACTGATCGCTGTCGATCATCAAAGAGTCGCCGCGATTGTAAGCGTAGAGGTCACCCAGAATGTGCCCCTGCGGGTTCAGTAGAAAGGCATAGATGCCGCGTCCGGCGGCCAGGTCGCGGATATTATTCGTGACCATGCCATTGAGCCAGCGCATCCGATCGCCGCCAGTCAGAGCGATTTTGACCCTTGAGCTCAGCTCATAAAACCCGCAACCCGACAGCAGCGCCTCAAATTCAGAACGCACGTCTCCGGTATCCGGTGCCGGCGAAGCTGGGTTGCCATCAAAGACAGTGGAAGCCATACGATTACGTTCGATTATACAGTGCGTAAGCGGGCCGAACTCGCCGGCAAGCTCTGCACCTCTTTACATTCTTAGACTTAGCCGCACTCTGTAAAGGCTAAGGCTTGGCTTAGCCCCTGAGCTATGCCCACCTAAAGTTCCATCCCGTTTCGCCGATAGCTGAATTGAAAGGGAGGTATCGATGAGCACGAATCCAGTTCAAAGTTTGCCGGCGGCGCAGAATGAAGCTGCGGTGAAAACCGCAACGCGCCAGAATGCCCCGTCACCGTCCGTACTCCCACAGGATAAAGTGACGATTAGTCCTCAGGCTCAGGGGCAGCTACAGACACAGTCCCAAGCGCAGCCTCAGAAAGCAGTTTCCACCGACAAGGATCACGACGGTGACAGCAAGTAAATCGTTTACCGTTTCCCCACAATCCTCTAACAGATGACTTATCGCCGGCTCGGGAGATGCTAATCAATCATCTCTCGGGCTTCGCAATTTGAACGGTTACCCGGCGACCGCGAGGACATGCTGCTGAGTGACCCGCGCCTCCAGCCGATGTAAGCGAATCTCACGGCGACTGTGTTACCTTTTCTCGCGTGAGTGTAAGAAAAAGAATCGCAATCATTCCTGGAGATGGCATTGGAAAAGAAGTCATTCCCGAAGCCGTGAAGGCCGTTGCTGCGTCGGGTGCTGATGTCGAAACTTCGCAGTTCGATTGGGGCGCCGACCGCTATCTAGTGGACGGCGTCACGGTCCCGCCCGACGGCTTCGTCATGCTGGAGCGCGACTTCGATGCCATCCTCGTTGGCGCTTTTGGCGATCCTCGCGTCGCTTCGAATATCCATGCCAAAGATATCCTCCTCGGCATGCGCTTCAAAATGGATCTCTACGCCAACGTTCGTCCGGTGCGCCTTCTCGACGCCGCATTATGTCCGCTCAAAGGCATCGAACCCAAGCACATCGACTTCGTCGTAATCCGCGAGAATACCGAGGGTGTTTATACCGATGCGGGCGGCGTATTCAAACAGGGCACGCCCGATGAGATCGCTGTGCAGGAAGACATCAACACTCGCAAGGGCGTCGAGCGCGTAATTCGCTTCGCGTTTGAATACGCCGAACGCCACCCGAAGCTTGACGGCAGTCCGCGCAAGCGCGTGCTTATGTGTGACAAATCCAACGCCATGACCCATGCGGGTGGATTATGGCAACGCGTTTTCAAAGAAGTGGGCGCGGAGTATCCGCAAATTAAGACCGAACACATGTACGTGGATGCGCTCTGCATGCAGATGGTCCGCGACCCGCGTCAGTTCGACATCGTGGTCACAAATAATATGTTCGGCGATATCATCACCGATCTGGCGGCGGCCCTGCAGGGCGGCCTGGGGATGGCCGCCAGCGGTAACATTCATCCGGGAAAGACTTCGATGTTCGAGCCAGTACACGGTTCAGCGCCCCCGATCGCTGGAAAGAATGTAGCCAATCCGTTTGGCGCAATCTTGACCGCAGCGATGATGCTCGGCCACCTGGGCCTGACCGAAGAAGCAAAGAAGATCGACGCAGCCGTACTCGAAGCGGTGCAGCAGAAGCGGACCACGCAAGACATTGGGGGAGCGCTGGGAACAAGAGAAGCGGGCGATTGGGTGGCAGATAAGGTAGGTCGCGGCTGAAACGACTTCGTTAAATTGTCTCAGCTGTTAGACGTTCAGATCTATCCGCGTTCATGCGCGCAAATCCGCGGCAACAGCCTCTCAATTAAACATCGCCCGCAATCTTCGCACTCCCGCCAGGGCCGCCACATATCTTTTGTCCATCGAATAAGCCATCGCGTAGCATTCTTTCGCCTTCTGCCAGTTTCGCTTGTGCTCATACACGCGTCCTAAATTGAAATGCGGATAAGGACGCGCCTCATAGCGCGACGCGAGCATGGCTTTCTGAAACCAGGGGACAGCTTCATCCCATTTCTCTTGTTCAATCAGGTAAGCCCCGATATCGTTGTAAGGATTGCCAAACTCCGGATCAAGCTTGATCGCTTGCAGGCATTCGGCGATGGCGCGTTCGTAGTCGCCAAGGAACGAATATGTCCAGCCGCGAAAAGTGTAGGCCTCGGCAGTCGCGAACGCTTCGATAGAACGGCTGTAGAGCTCAATGGCTTGCTGGTACTCGCCCTGCATCTGCAGTTCGTAGGCTTTTTGAAAGTAGTCAGCCGCGGTTTGCCGGGAATCGTCGTCGGACATAAATGGAACCAAGGATTGATAATGAAGAAATTGTATCGGAAATCATCCTTTCTGCTGGCTGTCGCAGGGCTGTTATTGATCTCGGAGTTGTGGGCGGAGGCACAATCGCCCGCTCAGCCGCCGCAAACAGGGGCAGTGACAGCTACGCCCCATGCAGACCCTCAAGAAGACAAGAAAACGACCACTACAGGGGTGCCCGCCCAGGAAAATAAAATCTCTCCTAAGGAGGCCGAAGAACTTTTTCGCGACGTCGATCAGATTATGCAGTTTGCCAGCAAGGAAACTGGCCTGCCCATCAAGAAGGAGGTCAAACGACGTCTTGTCAGCCGCGACGAAGTGGTCGCCTATCTTCAGAAAAATATGGCTGAGGACAAAGATGCGAAGCGCCTGCAGCGATCCGAGCTTGTGCTGAAGAAGTTCGGACTTCTGCCCCGGGATTTCGATTTGCAGACGTTTCTTGTAGCGCTGCTGCGCGAGCAAGTGGCCGGTTATTACGATATCAAAACGAAAACCGTGAACCTGCTGGACTGGATTGACAGCGAGCAACAGCGTCCCGTACTT
Organism: Acidobacteriota bacterium; assembly: GCA_013288805.1. Lineage (GTDB taxonomy): Bacteria > Acidobacteriota > Terriglobia > Terriglobales > Acidobacteriaceae > JABDBE01. The sequence goes on along the minus strand of JABDBE010000010.1, from coordinate 47,887 downwards.
GCTCACGAACTCACGCATGCTCTTCAGGACCAGTCTTTCGATCTCGAAAAGTGGATGAAGGTCGGCGACACCGATCTGAATGACAAGAAAGAGACGACGGCCGCAGACATTGAAAACGATGAGATCAGCGAAGCCCGTCAGGCCGTCGTGGAAGGCCAGGCGATGGTGGTGCTGGTTGACTACCTGCTGGCTCCGACTGAGCAATCGATCATCACTTCTCCGCAAATCGCTGACGCCCTGAAAGAGACTATGCTCGTAGGCTCGGACGATTCGCCCGAATTCAAGAACGCGCCCATTTTTCTCAAGGAGGAATTGACGTTTCCTTATCGCTATGGGCTCGACTTTGAGACGGAACTTCTTCGTGCCGGCGGAAAAGAGAAAGCTTTTGCGTCAGCCTTTGCCAATCCGCCGCGAACAACGCGTCAGATCATGGAGCCCAAAACATATCTTTCTGGCGAACAACTTGAGCCCATGCGCTTGCCTGACTTCCAGCGAGACTTCAAGAACTACGAACGCTTCGATGTGGGAGCAATCGGGGAATTCGACGTGGCCGTTCTCGTCGACCAGTACGCTGGCAAGGAGGCTTCGGACAATCTGTATCCGCACTGGCGCGGAGGGTACTACTACGCGGCCCGGCCCAAAGCAGATCCCGCGGCGCCGCTATCATTGGTGTATGTCTCGCGCTGGTCGAGCCCTGAGAAGGCGTCCGCGTTCGCCGACATCTATGCGCAGTCGCTCACGAAGCGGTACAAGCATGTGACCGAGATGACCCAGGAGGCAGTAAATCTGTCTGACAATCCCCAGAAACTCGTGGTGGTGACCGGCCCGCGCACCTGGCTGACGGAGGAAGGACCGGTTGTGATCGACGTTGAGACTGACAGTGTGCTGATCACGGAAAGCCTTGACGAACCGACAACCGAGCGGCTACGGCAGGAATTGTTTGGCACATTCGTGGCGGCCGGGAAATGATTCCGCGTGATCGGGATCGAGTCGGTAAGCGTCTTGCGAATCGCCCCTCGCAAGGAAGCCTACCGCTAAAACGCGTTTGCGGCCTCACTTTTGTATAATCACCAGTCCGCTAGTATCCAGGGATATTCTTAGGAGGATTCTTGCCGCCAGCGGAAATTGGCATTATCGGAGGCAGCGGGCTTTATTCCATGCCTGGCCTTAGCGACGTGCGGGAAGTCAAGCAGCAAACTCCGTTCGGAGATCCATCCGATCCCTACGTTCTGGGCACGCTTGAGGGCCGGAAGGTTGCATTTTTGGCGCGCCACGGACGCGGGCACCGCATTCTCCCGACGGAATTGAATTTCCGCGCCAATATTTACGGCTTCAAACAGCTAGGCGTCGAACGAATTGTTTCCGTTTCCGCAGTCGGGTCGTTGAAGGATGAGCACAGACCGCTCGATTTCGTCATCCCCGATCAGTTCTTCGATCGCACTCGCCATCGCGTGGATACGTTTTTCGGAGAAGGCATCGTAGCTCACATTGCTTTTGCCGATCCTGTCTGTCCTGAACTCGCTCACGTGGTGGAAGGAGCCTGCAAGAAATCAGGGGTGACGGGCGAGCGCGGCGGAACCTACCTGTGCATGGAGGGGCCGCAGTTCTCCACCAAGGCAGAATCCAACGTCTACCGCAGTTGGGGCATGGACGTGATCGGCATGACCAATCTGCAAGAAGCCAAGCTGGCGCGCGAAGCCGAGATTTGCTATGTCACCGTGGCCATGGTGACCGATTACGACTGCTGGCATCCTCATCATGACTCAGTAACGGTCGATCAGGTCGTGGCCGTGCTCTTGAAAAATGCCGACAACGCCGCTACGGTCGTGCGCAACACTGTGAGTTCGATGCCGACCAAACGGAACTGCAAGTGTGGCGCGGCGTTGGCGCACGCGATTCTCACAGATCGCACCAAGATCCCAGCCGCCACCCGAGAGAAACTCAAACTGATCCTCGACAAATACCTGGAGACTAAGACCACCTAATGAGCATTCTGGCAGTTGGTTCAATTGCTTTTGACTCCATCGCTACGCCTTCTGGCCGCGTGGAAAATGTGCTCGGCGGTTCCTGTACATTTTTTTCCCTGGCCGCCAGCTACTTCACGGATGTTCGCATCGTCGCCGTGGTAGGCGAAGACTTTACTGCCGAACACGAAAACGTTCTGAAGAAACGAAAGATCGATATTCGGGGGATCGAACACGCCAAAGGAAAAACCTTCCGCTGGGGTGGGCAATATCTCGACAACTTGAATGAAGCCAAAACCGATTTCACCGAATTAAACGTCTTCGAGCGCTTCCAGCCCCGCATTCCGCCTGAATACTCAGATTCAAAATTCCTTTTCCTAGGAAACATTCATCCCACTCTCCAAACCGCAGTCCGGCACAAGATGGACGGAGTTCGTCTCACCGGCGGAGACACCATGAATTACTGGATCAACGGTTCTCGCCCGGACTTGATCGAAACACTCAAGCTGGTCAACGTACTTTTGATCAACGACGCCGAAGCCAAAAGCCTCGCCGGCGAACCGAACCTGCTTCGCGCCAGCCAGAAAGTCCTGGCCATGGGACCGCAAGCGCTGGTCATCAAGCACGGTGAATACGGCGCAACCATCTTCTTTCGTGAAGGCGCATTCGGCATCGGCCGACATCCCTTTCGCGCGCCCGCGTTGCCTATCGAGGAAGTGAAAGATCCCACCGGAGCCGGCGATTCCTTCGCCGGTGGATTCATGGGATACATCGCTTCGCAAGAAGAGTTGAACCGCGAAGTTTTGAAGCGGGGACTTTTTTATGGCGGCGTAATGGGCTCGTTTGCCGTCGAACGTTTTGGCACCGAACGCCTGCAATCGCTCACCCGCGAAGAAATCGATGCGCGCTTCCAAGTCTTTCGTGAATTGACCCATCTGGAATGAGCCGGCGAACCAGCACCCAGCCGACGAAAGCCGAGCCCACTCATTATTGGGACCGTGAAACTGCGTTTGTGGCCCAGTTGGCCGCGTGCGTCTCTTTCATTTCTTTCGCCTATTATTTCCAGCACAGTGGACTGCTTCTGTACGGCGATGCCGTAGCGCACATCAACATCGCCCGGCGGGTCTTCGACTCCCGCACTCCCGGCCTGCTGCAGCTCGGCACGGTGTGGCTGCCGCTGCCTCATCTCCTAATGATTCCTTTTTTGCTTTCCGACAGTGCATGGCAATCGGGAATTGGCGGTTCCGTTCCTTCCATGGTCGCGTATGCTCTGGGTACAGCGGGAATCTTCCGCCTTTTGCGGAGGGCTCTGAGTGCTACTTCTGAACCCGACGCTCGCGCAAGAATTGCCGCATGGCTGGGCGCGATCGCCTATGCCGCGAATCCTAATCTGATTTACCTGCAGACTACTGCCATGACGGAGTCGTTGTACCTCGCGCTGTTCATCTGGGCAGTCGTGTACTTCAGCGACTTCATTCAACAATCCTCGCAGAAGGATGGCCCACCCGATGCGGCCTCCTCGTCGCTGGTGAAGTGTGGCCTATGCCTTGCCGCCGCCGGCCTGACCCGCTATGACGGATGGTTCCTCGCGGTCGCGATGTGCCTTGGTGCGCTTGCCATAATGGCAAAGCGGAACACTCGAGTACCGCGCCACGGTGTTGCCAAATTTGTTTTGCTCGCCGCCACCGCACCCGCCCTCTGGCTTGCCTATAATGCGATCATCTACCGAAACCCACTCGAATTTGCCAACGGATCGTACTCTGCCCGCGCCATCGAACAGAAAAATGCAACTCCGGGATCCCCCGGACATCCTGGCTCTCACGATTTGCCGGTTGCATTCAGTTATTTTATGAAATCGGCCGAACTGAATATGGCGGAAGGAACGTCGCAAAAAGTTTGGTTACTGTTGCTGCTGGCCGGGACGATCACGATTCTAATCTCTGACCGCAAGCTGTGGCAGCTTCTCTTGCTCTGGATACCGCTTCCGTTCTACATGCTTTCGGTCGCGTACAGTGGTGTCCCGATTTTCGTGCCGACTTGGTGGCCGTTCTCGTTCTACAACGTCCGTTATGGGCTGCAGCTTCTTCCTCTGTTTTCCGTATCGGTGGCAGTGACTACGTATTTCCTGCTCTACCTTGCCCGAAACAAAAACGCGAGAACGGCAATTGTTTCCGCCGTCGTGATTCTGCTTGCCGCGAACTACGCGATGGTCTGGAAGGCGCAACCGGTCTGTTTTCGCGAGGCCTGGGTGAACTCGCGAAGCCGCATCGCTTTCGAGACTGAATTGGCATCCAACCTCAAGAAATTGCCACATGAATCTGCCCTGCTAATGTATCTCGGCGACCACGTCGGCGCCCTGCAACGTGCCGGCATCCCCTTGCGCCGTACGATTAACGAAGGCAACCATCGACCTTGGAAAACACCGATTGATCAAGAAGGCCTGTGGGAGCGGGCGTTGGCGAATCCTTCCCAGTACGTTGACTTCGTGGTTGCCATGGATGGCGATCCAGTCGCGCTCGGCGTGCAAAAACAAACCCTCACTTCCCTCGTAGTCATACGCACCGCCGGGCAACCCGCGGGCACCATCTATTGGACGCATCGGGAGCCTGCCCGGTAATCACGCCGGTTAATGGCATGGACGACGCAGGCTTCGGCGTCAACTTTTCCAGTGGTAGAATCCAGCAAACTTACCTTCTCATGCCTTCGATGCAGCACACTTACGACCTGCTTCAGAACGAGATGACCTCGATCGTTGGGGTCTCGATCGCGCGCCTGGTGCTGGCGACGATTCTCGGCGGTCTGATCGGACTCGAGCGGCAACTGAAGCACCGCCCAGCCGGGCTGCGCACCAATCTCTTCATCTGCCTCGGCGCAGCGATGTACACGATCCTTTCCGATGCACTCGCCGTCGAGCACCTCGGAGATCACACCCGCATCGCGGCTCAGATCATTCCAGGCATCGGCTTTATTGGGGCTGGCTCAATTCTTCACGCTCGCCAGAAACTCGTTACCGGATTAACCACTGCGGCCACTATCTTCGTCGTGGCTTCGGTTGGCATGGCGGTGGGTGGAGGACTTTATCTAACCTCAATTTTTGAGACCGGACTGATTTTGCTCTGCCTCTTTTTGCTGGGACAAGCGGAAGAGCGATTTGGCTTGAAAGCTGCCGTGCACGGTTACGAAGTTGCCGGCCGCAACGCCGACGAAATTACGCTTGAGATCAACCGCGTTCTGGAGTGTATCCACGGCATAGCGGACAATTTGCAGGTTGCCGCAACTCCACAACACGTGCGAGTTCAATTTGAACTGGAGGCGACGCGCAGCCAGCAGGATCAGGTTTTACGCGGCCTCAAGCAGTCTTCGGTCTTTGAAAGTGCGACGCCGCTCGGTCCGGTGGATGTTGAATGACTTTATCTGCCCCTGCCATTCCTTTTGTCAAAGCGAGCGCCTGCGGAAACGATTTCCTGATCTTTGATGGTCTTCATGCTCCTGCCGACTTGGCTGCATTCAGCCGCAGTATCTGTGAACGGCATCAAGGCGTAGGTGCTGACGGAGTGGAGTGGTTGTTTCCCGCATCGGATGCCGACGTTCAGGCTCGCTTGTTCAATGCGGATGGATCTGAGGCGGAAATCTCCGGTAACGGAACGCGTTGCGTTGCAGCTTACATTTGCTCTGAGCAGGCGAAAGAGAAAGTTGTGATCCGGACCGGAGCTGGCCTCAAGACCTGCACCTTCACCTCCCGCAACAACAATCAGTACGAGTTTGAAATTGCCATGGGCAAGCCCGAGGTCGGAAATGAGTTGCCCATCAAACTGGTTTCTCGCGAAGTGCGGGGTATTCCGGTCTCGATGGGGAATCCGCATTACGTCATCTTTGTCGACGGATTCAAGCCGAACTGGCAGGCCGAAGCAGCCGAGATCGGTCGACACAGTGACTTCAAGCAGGGGATTAACGTTGAATTTGTAAGTCCAGTCGATAAAAGAAATATCGATGCCAGGTTCTTTGAGCGCGGCGTGGGCGAAACCAAGTCCTCTGGGACGGGGTCGTGCGCCGCCGCAGTCGCGAGCATCGTCACTAAAAAAGCTGACTCCCCACTGCGAGTGCATACTCCCGGCGGAGTGCAAACGGTGCGATGGGAACAAGAAGTTTTCCTGAGAGGCACAGCTCAACTGGTATGTCGCGGTGAATTCTTCGTCTAACGGACACTTACATCCGTGTAAAGCTCGCAGGATTTTCGTTGTTGCTCAACAGTCACGGAAGTAACAAATCGAGTTTGTCGCAGCCTGTTAAGATTGACCGTCTAAAACGTTGATGCGATGCCTCCGACCCCGTCAATCCCGCGTATCAAGCCGCCGGCCCTTCAGCCGGGCGACACGATCGGGATCATCGCTCCCGCCAGCAACATTAAGCGCGAGCTGCTCGAAGCCGGATGCGACACGCTGCGTCGAATCGGCTACAAGCCTTTCTATTTTGACTCCATCCTTGAAAAGGATCTTTATTTTGCCGGATCGGCTGATCGGCGGGCGCGCGAACTCAACGAAATGTTCACGCGAGATGACGTCCGTGCCATTATCTGCGCCCGTGGAGGATACGGCGCCAATTATCTTCTTGAAACTCTCAATCTCGAAAACATCAAAACCCACCCCAAGATTTTCGTTGGCTACAGCGATATCACTAGTTTGCTGACGTACATCTCGGACGCAGCCGGCCTCGTGACCTTCCACGGTCCCATGATCACAAAAGATTTCGCACATGAAGACGGGGTTGATTCCGCTTCGTGGGAAGCTTCGCTCAACGGGACTTCTGCGTGGGCATTAGAGTTTGGGCGCGAATCCGGTGCCAAAGCTTTGCAAAAAGGCTCCGCCGAAGGCATTCTCTATGGGGGCTGTCTGTCGATTCTGGTGGCTTCTTTGGGCACACCGTATGAACTTCATACAGCCGGAACGATCTTGTTCATGGAAGACATGGCCGAGAAGCCATATCAGATCGACCGCATGTTGACGCAACTGAAATTGGCCGGCAAGTTCGCAGACGTTCGCGGCATAGTATTCGGCGAGATGCTGGATTGCGTGCAGAACAAAGATCAGGGCTACACTTTGGAAGAAGTCGTATTGCACGTGGTCAGTGATTTGGGCGTGCCGGTGGCGTATGGCTTGCGATCCGGCCACGTCTCGCATCGCAACATCACGCTCCCTTTGGGAGTACGTGCAACGCTCGATGTCGGCAGAAACGAAGGAAGCCTTAGGATCCTGGAATCTGCCACATTTAGGGCGGACACTCCTGTTCACCGCTTCTGACTTTGGATTTCGAGCGGACGAGAGTGTCTGCTCTACGCTGATTGAAATGACGAGCCATGGCTGAGAACAAACACATTCACTTGATCGGTATCTGCGGCACGGCGATGGCTTCGCTCGCCGGAATGCTGCAGCGGCGCGGCTTTCGCGTAACCGGTTCCGACACCGCCGCGTACCCTCCCATGTCAGATTTCCTCGCGTCCCTTGATATTCCGGTCGCGCCGTTTGCCGTGCAAAACCTGCAACCGCAGCCGGACCGGGTGGTCGTGGGCAATGCCATCTCGCGTGGCAATGTAGAACTGGAGCAGGTACTCGATCAGCGTATTCCATTCTGTTCGCTGCCGCAGATTCTTCACGATGAATTTCTACGGGGCAAAGAAGTGCTCGTCGTTGCGGGCACCCACGGCAAAACCACAACCACCTCCATGCTGGCTTGGATTTTTCATACCGCCGGCTTACAACCATCCTTCCTCATTGGCGGCATAGCGGAAAACTTCGGCAGCAGCTTTCAACTGGGACAAGGCAAGCATTTCATCCTCGAAGGGGATGAGTACGACACCGCTTTCTTCGACAAGGGGCCGAAGTTCCTGCATTATTTTCCCGCCTCCATCATTCTGACCTCGGTGGAATTTGATCACGCCGATATCTACAAAGATCTCGATGCCGTCGAAACCGCTTTCAAGCGACTGGTGAATCTTATTCCTCGCCGCGGCCGCATCATCGCCTTTGATACCGGCGAGAGCGTCGAGCGTTGTCTGGCCCGCACCTTCTGCCCCGTCGAGCGATATGGCTCTGGCGCGAACGCAACTTGGAAAATTACCGACTTGCATCTGGAACCGGGACGGACCACATGGTCGGTCGTACGCGATGGAAAGCCGTGGGCGGACTTCGATTATGCCGTGGCCGGCGAATACAACGTGTGGAACGCGACCGCCGCTGCCGCGATGGCCGCCAACTGCGGCATTTCCCGAGAAGAGATTGCGGCGGCGTTGAAGACCTTCAAGAGCGTGAAGCGCCGCCTTGAGGTCCGCGCCAAGGTGAATGGCATAACGATCATCGATGACTTTGCACATCATCCGACTGCAATCGCGGGTACGCTCACTGCGTTGCGCTCTAACTATCCGGGAGCGCGCTTGTGGACGATTCTCGAGCCGCGTTCGAATACTTTGCGGCGCAACGTGCTGCAGAACGAGTTGGCAAAAAGTTTGGCCTTGGCCGATGAAGTAGTCGTAGCGAATGTTTTCAAATCAGAAGCCATTCCAGAAGCAGAACGCCTTGACTTGGCAGCAGTGGCAGCCCAAATCCAGAAACACGGCCGGCGGGCGCGGATTGTCCCCACCGTCGATGGCATTGTGCAACTGATCTCGCCCGAGTTGCGTTCGGGCGATGTTGTTGCCATTCTTTCCAACGGAGGCTTTGGCGGCATCTACGAGAAACTTCCAGAGCGCCTGAAGTCACTCGGTGTACCCACGCTGCAAAGTCCGAACGCCGAGAACAAGTTGATTTTGAGCTGAGAGCCATGAACTATACCATGCCAAGCCAGCACGGTCCCGTTGCCTGGTTCGAAGTAACCACCGCAGGATTTCACTTGCTCGGGGACGCGCGCCCTTGATTCGCACCTTGGTGATGCTCGGCTTCTGGGCCATACTACTGCCCGTCGCAGCATTGATCGGCTTCCCCTGGACATTAATAACTGGCGACGTCAGCATGCTTTACCGCATGACCATGTGGGGCGCATGGACAGGGGTGCGGCTCGCGGGAATTCAGGTCCGGACCGTGGGCCTGGACAAGATCGATCCCGCTCGCACCTATATCTTCATGTCCAATCATGTCTCGAATGTCGATCCGCCGATCCTGATGCCGCTGATCCCGCGCCGCATGTCGATCATGGTCAAAAAAGAATTGTTCCGTGTTCCGGTATTGGCAAGACTTATGCGATTCGGGTCGCTCGTCCCGGTGGATCGTGGAAACCGCGAATCGGGAATCGCCGCAGTCCGGGCCGCTGCGGACGTAATTCATCAAGGGCTCAACATGACGGTTTACGTTGAGGGACATCGTTCGTTCGATGGCAAGCTTCTGCCCTTCAAGAAGGGGCCTTTTTATCTGGCCGAAGAGTGCGGAGTGCCAATCGTGCCGGTAACCATCGTAGGAACACACTACGTAATGCCGAAGAGAAGATTTGGGATCAAGCCGGGGATTGTGACCGTAGTCTTTCACCAGCCTATCGAGCCCAAAGATTTCGGCAACCGCGATTGCCTGATGGCGAGAGTTCGGAAAGTCATCGACAGCGGTCTGCCAGCCGACCTTCAAGAGACAAATCCAACGACCACAGTAGACACTAAGGTTCACGAAGGAAAAGCGTCGGCTTGAGACACTCCGATCCAATCTAGGCCTCGCTGAGATTGTGAACCCCGCTCCCCCGACCCGCGCAAGATCCTCCATCGCCTTCCGGCCACTCAGGATGGGTCTTCGTGAAACTACTCGACAAAAGACGTCATCCTTAAGCCCGGCTTCAGCCGGGTGAAGGATCTTGCGCGGACAACCGTCACCCCCAATCGGCTCCGGCATGGTGCAACCGGGCACGAGGGGTGATCGTCACCTCAGCGCTGCTCAACGGGAGCTAACCCAGCCGACCCTTCGGCTGAAGCGACGGGCTGATAGGCCAAGTCGTCTTCGGCGGGACGCGCGTGCTGGTTTGCATGGAGCGCCGTGGATCCCGCGCACGACACCAATCCCACAGACGGAACTCCACCGCTTCTGTGAGCAGCGTCATGGCCGCTTTGATCGAGCTTCACGTCCTTTACCCGAGCCGCTGCCAAGTTCGCAGCAGGCGACACAGACTTAGCCATCTGTTGATACCGGTGAGCAGCGACCACCGGTTGAGAAGAATGAGCCACCGCCGGCGCCTGCACGGGATGAACCGCCACCGCGTTCGGCGCAGGGTCATACCAATCGGGACTGACATCCTGCTGGCCATAAGCCGGAAGCAGCATGATCGTAAATATCGCGCCAAATAGCATTGCCGAGGATGCCAGTAGTCTTCGCCGTCCGATACTCATTATTCCGTTCATAAAATCACCTCTGTGATGGATTGATCTCGATTCCAGGAACTTACCAGGAAGAAATCATGTTCGTGATCTTGCCCCGGATCGCAGGTGGTGTCTATGGAGACGGTCTGAATTGATCTGAAGCGATCTGAAGATTTGGATCCTCGTCCAACAGGCCACCAAGTAGGGAAGTGTCGCGCGGGTGGTTTGCACTGCTGGGACTAACGTTCAGATTTCGGTAGGTCGTTTGCGGAAGCCTTCGAGGTTCCCCTTGGATTTTCCGGGTCCAACCCGGCCGCGGTCATGATGGCCCGTCCGAATTCTTCTGGCGAAATGACAAACGCTTCTGCTTGCGGCTGCCCGCCCGCATCTTCCTCAGCGCTGGGCGCGACAAAGCGATAGCCCCGACCAACTACGGTCTGCAGGTACTGTGGCTCGCCGGCGTCATCCGCCAGGGCGCGGCGGATTTTGCGGATGGCAGTATTGATTCCCTGTTCGACATCGACGAACACATCCTTGCTCCACAATTCACAGGAGATTTGCTCGCGCGTGACCAGTTGTCCCCTTTTTTCGACCAGAAACATGAGCAATTGCAGCGGCAGGCCCTCCAGCCGTATCGGAGCACCCCGGCGACAGAGCTGAAAGCGACCGTAATCCAGCTGGAAATCATCGAAGCGGACCGTTTTCTCTGGCACAACGCAACTCCTACATTCATCGCAAACTACGTGGGTGGTTTTCGATGTACGGATGACGCGGGACGGCGCGTCTCTATGGGTTCAGAGATTTTGTTCCGCCGGAGGTTCCGTGTCAAGCCCCTTTTCCACGATGGCGCCGAATGTGACAGCGGGGACCAACTCGGTTAAGAACCTTCATCGTGTGGCCCTAGTCTTTTTTTGCCCTCACCGCCTTCGCGATCTCAGGCAATCTGCTCAGCAACGCCGAATACTTCAGCCACAACTTATGATCGACCGCTGGAGACCCGCTGACGATCGCTCCGCCCGGAATGTCGCCGGCAACGCCGCTTTGTGGCGTAACGATGGCGCCATTGCCGATCTTGCAATGGCCCAGGACGCCGACTTGCCCCGTCAAGATTACGTTGTTCCCAACCTCAGTCGAACCGGCGAGGCCGACCTGCGACGCTAACAGCGAATCTTCTCCGATGCGTGAGCCGTGACCCACCTGAACCAGATTGTCAATCTTCGTACCGCGAGCAATATGGGTTTCGCCAACGCTGGCGCGATCAATGCAGGAATTCGCCTGAATCTCCACGTCATCTTCGATGACCACTGGCATCGGCTGGGGGATTTTGTGCCAGTGGCCGAGATCATCTTTGGCAAATCCGAAACCGTCCGCGCCAATGACCGCGCCGTTCTGCAGCAGCACATTATTTCCCAACCGGCAGTGCTCGCGAACCACCGCGTGAGCATGGGCCAGGAAGTTGTCACCGATTTTCACGCAACGGTATATCACGACGTTCGCCAGCAGAACGGCGTTCTTCCCAATCTCGACGTCCTCGTCGATCACCACATACGGCCCGATGTGGGCGCCTTCACCGATCCTCGCCGAGGCGTGGATTACTGCCGTGGGATGTATTCCAGCGGCGTATTTGCGAGCCGGATGAAACAGACCGATGGCGCGAGCAAAGGCCAGATACGGATTCTTACTCCGCACTATCGGGGTCGCGAGAGCAGGGAAGTCGTCAGCGACGATAACCGCCGACGCTTTTGTCGTCCGAGCCGCAGCCGCGTATTTCGGATTGGCCACGAAAGTGAGTTGGCCGGCGCCGGCTTCTTCGATTCCAGCAACGCCTGTGATCTCGGTATCGGGCGAGCCGTTTTCCAGGCGCGCGCCCAGCGCAGAAACAATCTGTGCAAGTCTCATGGGAGTGTTAGCAAGAACGAAACCGATTGTAATTGACTGGCAGGCGAAGCGGAAAAAGGATCACTAACCACCGCAAGGATGCGAACCGCAAGAGCCGCTGGCGCGTGATCCCCCGAACAGGCGGCAGCAGGCTGCCGGCGCGCATCCCGGATGGAAATTTCCCCCTACTGTACAAAGCGACAAACAGAAGGAAAAAACCTCATCAACCTCAGAAAACTTTCCCCCCGCGATCTCGAAGCACTCCGGAGACCTAGAACCACAATCCCCATAGCCAATCGACGCTGGCGTGGGTGATGGTCGAGGCCGCCACGCGCCGATGGTCGCGCCATGCCCGTCCGTAGAAAACCCCCGCCAGCGTTGCCAGTAAGACGTAGCGCCAATTGAAATGCGCCGAGCGCTTATTGAAGTGCGAAAGTCCGAACAACACAGATGCGATCACCAGTGCAAATCGCCTGCCTACGCGGCGTTCGAGCAGATTCTGCACCCACCCGCGAAAGAAGAGTTCTTCCGGCACCGCGGTGAAGAAAAATATCAGAACCCATCGCATCGCCGCCGAACCGACCGATGGAAAGTTCGCGTGAGGATGGATAAAACCGAGCGCCCAGCCCAGCGTCAAGACCAAAGGGGTGAAGAACAGGAGCTCGCGCAGTCCGCTTTTCCAGTCACTCCAGCGCAAATGAAAGTCGAATCCAGTTCCACTAAGCTGGCGGACGGCTTGAAAGCCGTATAAGCCGATATCGACCAAAAGCAATTCGTTAAGCGCCCGCAGTCCAGTGGGCCACGCATGGTCGAACCAGCGCAAATCTACCGCAAGCCCAAACGCCAACAGAATGATGCCGTCCCGCCAGTCGCCACGCTGCTCCGGATCGGCGCGGGCAGCTTTCTCCAGTAACCACGCAACCGCCATGGGCAGCCCGGCATAAAGCGCGAACCACCGCCATCGAAAGATATGCTGCGAGACCGAAACCAGAACGTAAGGCAGGACACACAGCCCCGGAAAACCGATGCGCGCGGCCTCCGGCCAACGCTGCACTGCTCGCGTGATGCGCTCTGCGGCACAGCCGAACGCAACCGCGGGAGCAAGCTCCACTACCAAAGCCGCAATCGCTGCCGGGGTTACGTTCTCCACAGCCCATTATCTTAAGCGCAATGATTCAGCGTCGTTGTGTTTGTGGACCCGCGGCGAGTTCTCCGCGAAGGTATCTCCCGACAATACTGCTCCGAAGATAACCAGGAACAGCGGCCAGAGCGACGATGCCAGCGTCTGCTGAAAGAAAACGTGAACCAACCGCTGGTGGTCCAGAGCATACGTGTGTACGTTTTGAGAGAGGAACAGGATGGCCGCCGGCAAACCTCCCAGAGCCTCCGAACCATTCACCAGCATGTGGCGTAACCGCTCAATCGCCCCGGCCAGGTTCTCATACAGAATAAACATGCCGAGCCCGGCGATGCCCGCTCCCGTGATCGATTTCAAAATCTGAAGCGTTGTTTTCTGCGGTGCCATATATCTCTCCTCGCCGTTTTCCCTGGCTCACTTATAAGTCGAATCAGAGGTCGCGAAATCGACACGTTCAATGCCATATCGGAAAATTATTCAGAAGTAGCCGAGCCTCAAAGAGTTCCATTGCCGACGATGAGGTGTACACTGGCGTCGCCCCAGGCCAGGTCCCCCCATAGAGGCCCTGGGCCAAACTACGGAGGATACAAATTATGAGCAACAAGCTGTGGAAAGTTTTTGCGGGGCTGTGCGTGTTCGCGATGTCCGCCGTTTGTGTTTTGCCGGTATCGGCACAGATGTCAGACAGTAAAGAAAAACCGCCAATGTATTCTTACGTCGCATTTTGGAATATCCCACGCGCGCAGTGGGCAGAAATGGATAAGTCGAACGCCGCTAACGCGAAGATCCTGGACAAGGCCATCGCCAACGGCAGCATTGTGGGCTACGGCGACGACCAGAATTTAATTCATGGAGCCGACGCTCCCACTCACGACGGTTGGTGGTCAGCCATGTCCATGGCCGGCGTGCTCAACATGCTGGACCAGTTCTACAAAGCGGGCAATCCCACCAGTCCGGTGCTGGCCAGTGCTACCAACCACTGGGATAACATTTTCGTCAGCCGCACTTACAACTGGCATTCCGGATCGTGGAAAGATTTGTACACTCACGGGTCGTCCTACAAGTTAAGGCCGGACGCGCCCAACGATGCCATCGAGACGCTCAGCAAGAACATGATCGGCCCGCTGCTCGAAAAAATGCTGGCCGACGGCACCATCCACGAGTATGAAATCGATACTGAAGCCGTCCACACGCAAGCCCCAGGCACGTTTTGGATTTTTTACCTGGCGGCCAACGCGGAGGGCATAGACAAAGTCGACGCCGCAATCAGGGAGACTCTAAAGTCGAACCCGCTGAGCGGCCCGGCATTCGGTTCGATGACGGACTTCACCGACCATCGCGACTATCTCTCGCGCACCAGCGCAACCTATAAATAGTCATCGATCTGGAGTCAGCACTCGCCCCCACATAAAAAACGGGTGCCCCGTCCTTCTCGCGTTCTGTGCGAGAGGGCGGGGCTTTTTTGGCAGCCATTATCGAAACAGAGCTGAAAGGGTTCGAAAGAACTCCGCGGGCGTAGCAATGCGTAACGCCGTGCGCTGCGCAACAGTTTGCGTGAAATGCCTGGTGTTGTGAGTCAGTAGCCAGTCTGGTTTGCTGGCCATCGCGGAGAGCAACACTGGAACATCGGATTCGTGCCGGATCAGATGTCGACTCGCACGGACCAGTTGCCTATCCGGGTAAGGAACGAGTTCAGGGCTGGTCAGCTTGATCAGGCGACGATAGTCCTCAATGAGTCGATCTGCATCGAGCAAGGGCAGGCGCTCGGCGTGGAGAAGAAGATTCTCTTCCACTTCGTCGCGAACCGCTTCGGCCAGCACCAGTTTGCAGACCTTAGCGGCGCAGAGCGAGAGCGTGGCTTTGTCGAGCCCCCAGGAAGAGACGATTCCGCCGGTTAGGACATTGGAATCCAGGAATAAGTGGATTCTGCGCTGGCTGGTCACTTCTTGCGCTGGCGGCGGGGACGGAGGGGCAATCGGCTCTTTCCGTAGTGCCGAGCGTAAACCCGATTGCGCGCCTCAGGGAGGGTGGCAACCAGGTCATCCGTGGAGAGGCCAGCTTCTGTGAGGACGGATCCTACCTGCTGGCACAAGTGCTCGAAGCGCCGTTGTTCCGGCAATAGGATCAGGCCATCGCCCAGGCGCAGTACAGCGAAGGGCGCCCCTGTTCCCAAACCGAGAGCTTGCCGAAACTGTTTGGGAACTGTTAGCTGTCCCTTTTCGCCGATCTTGGTCGTGGTCAGGTATTCGAGCGTCGCGTCGTGAGTTGCCATTGGTAGGAAAATCCTACCACAGCACTCGATTGTTACCAAGCGCAATTATGGATCAGGGCGTGCGAGGGCTCAACTTCTAGGATGGTAGCGTCCTGCGGCTTAGCCGACCGCCCAAGCGAAAGCTTGGATGGAGCACCCACGGAGTTGGAATGAACAGGATAGGGTGGGCCACCCGCCATGGGGAACACTTATAAGTGTCCCCATAGTGCGGTCGAAGTTCTCGAATTCATCTTTGCTCTTTTTCATTTTCTTTTTCTTTTTCTGATCTTGGCTACCTGGATCAGACCTTCCATGTCCGGCTCTCTAGTTTCAACCCATATTCGTCGTATCGGCGCAAGAGCCAGCAGCGATTTTCGCAATTCATTGGTGGGGACGCCAGAAACGTAGTCGTTTTCACCGCGCCTAACCTCCCAAGCAGCAAGGTCGCAAGCTTGCAGTTGCACATGAAATGGATCTTCCTTATCTATTTCTGGGTGTTTTAAATCTGGACGGCTTCTCTTGAATACGGGCGCCGGATAGCCACAAGTAACCATCTCTTTTCTCAATAATTCCTCGCCTTCGTCCCCTCGATCAAAGATATAAGCGGTCGGCAACTCTGGATTGCCGTTTTCTTTGATAAATTTTCGCGTGTGAGCCACACAATCTCTGGCGCAAAGGGAAAACATGGTGAACCTTTCATCCACGGCGTAGGCGGCATTGTATTTGTCGAAGGTCTGCTTCTTGATACTGCTCACAATGCAAGCAGCCGCCCAACCGCGCATTATTTGAGTCAGGTGAGACATGAACTCCGCTCTATAAGATTCAGTCCTCCACTTCGGATGTTTGAATGCTCCTCTACTGGAATGGGAATTGAACTCTCTCATGTGGAAGTAGGGAACATCAAACTTGGCGAGAGTCAATCTCCATGAAATCTCGAATTGCTCCCACTCCTCGACCGTGGAAAGCAGTCCACCGACGACAACTTCGGCATCTCCGGCAGCTCTACTAGAGTCGAAATAAGTGTTATACCCACGCAACGCGACGATCACATTATTGTCATTGAACGCCTAACCAATAAGATCGCGCTCACCTTTCCATCTCAGATTCAGCGTGATTTCCATCCCTAGCCCATCATCCTCCTTGCCGTGTGATTCCGTAAGTATATTACCGCCATTGTTTGTGCCTTAGATACATACGTTTACACTGGGATCTGTCAATCATTGGTACACTTCGCCCCCAATTCTATGGCATAATGTCCCTTGGAGATCAAGCCATGGCAACATCAGTTCCGACGGGCAGAACGCTAGGCGAATATCTACGGGAGTGGTTGGGGGCGCGGTTTGCTTCGGAGTTGGAGTTGGCCGCTTTAGCCGAGCGCGGGTTGCCGCTGACTACCGTCGGCCGGATGACCAAGCATGGCTTGACTCGCGACGAGGTGCATGCCCTGGTCATTCATCGGCGGACCTTCAAGCATCGCAAGAGCAGCCATCAGAAGTTGTCGCGCGAAGAGTCAGACCGGGCCATTCGCACAGCGCGAATTCTGGCGCGGGCGCAGGCCACGTTTGGCGATTCCGAAGCCGCGCTCGATTGGGTGCGCGCGCCGAAAGTGCGATTCGAAGGCAAGAGCCCGATCCAGATGATGTCGACCGAAACCGGCGGCCGCCTAGTCGAGCAGATGTTAGTGCAGATTGATGAAGGCATGTTCGCGTGAGTATTGTAGTCGTGCTCAGGTAGATCCGGACGCCCCAAAAATCTGTGATTTCGACCGAAGCGGAGCGACCTGGCGTTTCACTCAACTAAAACTCTGTCATCCCGACCGAAGCGAAGCGAAGTGGAGGGACCTCGTGTTTTCACCCTCCCGCCGCGATGATCGATCTCTTCTACCAAACACACCACCGCGAGTGTCACGAACTAAATGTTCCTTTGGCGAATCAGCAATCACGATGGATTGGACGGGCGCGGCGGCCTGCTGGCGTCGGCCCGCTGGCATACCCAGGGTCGTCCCATCGTTTATTTCGCCACAAGTCCAGCGGGAGCGCTAATGGAAGTGTTGGTGAATCTGGAACTGGATGCAGCCCGGTTGCCCAGAAGCTACACGCTATTAAAGGCAGAGGCACCCGATGATATACAGGTAAGCCGCATCGATGTGAGTTCCTTGCCGGAAGCTTGGACGTCCGATCTGGCGGTCTCCAGGAGCGCGGGAGACCGCTGGCTGGAGAGCGGGCAATCGGCACTCCTCGAAGTACCTTCTGCAATTGTGCCGGATACAGTCAACATATTGTTGAATCCGCTGCATCCCGATGCCGGGCGGATGCGAATAGTGTGGCAACATGCGTATCCGTTCGACCGAAGGCTCTTTAAGGTGCGGCGATGAGCAGCGCGCCCGGTGCCCCTCGATAAAAGGCGGATGCCCCACTCTTTCCGCGTCCGTGCGGAAAGGGTGGGAGGCGAGAAAGCAAATCCAACCCTTTCGAACCGCTTAAAGTTCGCATTCCCAAGTTCGAACCGCACCCATCGGCTGAACCGCTTTTCTGTTGATCTCAACTTCAACTCGTGATAATGTATTGGCGTTTAGGTTATCTGTAAGATAATCCCGATCTTTGACAATCTGGCGATCTGAGAGCGTTTCAAAACGGGAATTGGTGGTCCTAACTCCCATGTTTCCAAGATTTTGTCTCTAAGTACCTTAAGAACCATAGATCTAGGAGGCAGAAAAATTTCCGGTCCTTTGTTTTCTAGATTTTGCGCGAAAACGAGAGTTTTTTTTGAGGCAATTTCTGCACCAGAATGTGTGCAGCTGGCGGGCAAACCTATTCTCCGAACAAAGGGACCTGTCCCGCATCTTCAGGAACGCCACGGCGATGACGCCGGGTTGCGCCGATCACCGCAAGCACAGTGAGAGATTCGAGCGCGCTGCGCGGCACAAACAGCCGCTGCGTATTCGAGCGCAGATCGGGGGGGTTGATCAGGAACCCCTCGGCCGTGTCCAACGAGAGGTCGTTCGGCATCATGCCTTCGAGGACCTCGTTGTCTTTGAACCGGAGCCGCACCCAGAGCCCCTCCGTGCGGGGCCGGGTGGTGAAAGTCTTGCGGCTCGGGGAGTCAGCGTCCCCGAATTCGCGGACGAAATAGACGACTTTGATGTCTTTAAGGTCGATTGTGACCACATTGCCGGCGGTGTTGAGCAGTTCTAGCTTGCCTTCGCGCACAAAATTGGCCGGAGCGACAAAGCCGTTGATGGAATCGCGATCCATTTTCCGGACTACGACTTTTTTGTGTGTGGAAGGCATGGCTTGGCCAAAGTGGCTCAGGCGGCGGCTTTCCGCTGGTGAGCTTAATCAGATTCTCGCACTTTTGCCTCGAACATAGTGAGTCATCTCATTCACAGTAGCCAAATTGTTAACATTGTGGTATTTTCTGTAGTTTGCTGCCATCCATTTTAGCTCGTCTAAGTCTAGTCTTCAGAGCAGTTTACGTAGAACGTGCCGGAGGCCGCTGGTCAGGCGGAATTGAGCCTGTGGAAATCTTGCCCCGGTCGGCCCGACTAGGCAACTGCAGTCTGTTAAGTCCAGGTTCTGAGTAAGGCATGGCCGATTACATTTACACCATGGAAATCCGGCTGACTCCCGACCAGCAGCGCGGGGTCACGCTGGTGCAGGATATTGCCCGCGACGCGGGCATGAACATTTACCTGACCGGCGGTGCGGTTCGCGACATCATCAGCGGGTTTCCCATTCGCGACCTTGACTTCACGGTTCAGGGCAATCCCCTCAAGCTGCAAAAACAACTCGAACACGCAGGCGCAGTGGTCGCATCGGCAGACGACGATCTGAAGACTCTTTACCTCGTACTGCAGGGCAACGTGCGCGCCGAGATCAGCACAGCCCGAACCGAGCGCTACGAAAAGACGGGGAAGCCTCCAATCGTCGCGCCGGGCACGATCATCGAAGACCTGCGGCGGCGCGACTTCACTATCAACGCCATGGCGCTTTCGCTGAATCCAGGGTCGCGCGGTTTGTTGATGGATCCCTTCAATGGCGCGGCGGATATCGAAGCCAAGCTGATCCGTATCCTGCACAACTATTCGTTCATGGAAGATCCGTCGCGGCTGATTCGCGCTGCCCGCTTTGCGGCGCGCTTTCATTGGCCGATCGAGGAGCGTACCCAGGCGCGGATTCAGTCGGCGAAAGAAAACAACTATATCGAGTACATCACCGACCGCGCGATCGGGCAGGAGATCGAGCAGCTAGCCTACGAGGATGACCCGTTGCATATCGTCCGCGTGCTGGAGAAGGAAGAGCTGCTGAAGGTGCTCAATCCTCACTGGTCTACGGCCAAGGTGGACACTGCGGGGCTGGGTCAGTTGATCAAAACCCGGCAGCAGATGAATCAGCTGGGCTACACGCCAGACCCCTCGCCAGCGGTGTTGTACTTGCTGACCGCGCGATTGGGCGACAAAGATATCGCGGATATGCGCAAGCTGATCCCGCGCAAAGATCTGGTGGCAGCGTGGAAGGACCTGGAAGATAACGCCAAGGATCTGGCCAGGCGACTGGTCGGCAAAGAAGCGGCGACGCCCTCCCGGACCTGGAAATTGCTATCCGAATCGCGCCCGGAGATGGTTCTTTTCCTTGAAGTCACAGCGAAGCAGCAAGCAGTAGCACAGAAGATCAAGAACTTCTTCGGAAAGTGGCGGCAAGTGCAGCAGAAGCTTCCGTTGCTGGAGATGACGGAGCTGCGCATCACTCCGCAGATGCCGGAGTATCCCAAGATCGCTCACGATGTGTTCATGCTGTTGCTGGACGGAAAACTGCGCTCGCGGACCGAGATACTAAAGTTCCTGAAGCCGCTCTCGCCACCACCTCCGCCGCCTCCACCACCTCCACCAAAGCGCGGACGCGCCGCCAAGGCTGCTGCTGTCGCGCCTCAAGCCGCTGCTGTTGCCGCTCCGATCTCCGGTAAGAAAAAGGGAAAGGGCGCGCCAGTGGTCGTGCCGGTGCCGCCGGCTGCGGCGAAGGTCGAAGTTGCCAAGGTGCCCAATTCGCCGAAGGTCGAGAAGCACGAATCTCCAAAGAAGACCGCGAAACCCCTAAAGAAAACCGCAAGCCCGAAGAAGAAAGCGAAAGTAAAGAAAAAGGGACGATAACCAAGGTCCACGTGCGCGACGTTTTCGATGCGTGCACTGCAACGGGATCCTGTGCGGGGCACGCAAATGAAAAGGCTCGGGAAAATTCTTCTGTACTCGGCGCTCGCGGGCGCGATTCTTCTGATTGCAGTTATCAGTCTCACCATCGGATGGCGTCCGTTTATTGGTCCGAAGGCGCGTCCTCTGACCTCACGACAATTCGAAGCGACGCCGCAGCGCCTGGAGCGAGGTCGATATCTCGCGATCGGATTAAGCGGGTGCAGAGAATGCCATTCGCAGCATGACTGGAATACGCATGGCGCGCCAATAATTCCCGGCACCGAAGGCGGCGGGCAGTGGTTCAATATGCCCGACCTACCGGGGCGCGTGGTCGCACCGAACCTGACGCCTGACCCGCAAACCGGCGCGGGTACGTGGACCGACGATCAATTCGCTCGAGCGATTCGGGAAGGAATCGGGCATGATGGTCGCGCTCTTTTTCCGATGATGCCTTACCAGGATTTCCGAAACATGTCAGACGAGGACGTCGCGTCGATTATCGTCTATCTGCGCTCATTGCCTCCCGCCCATAGTGATTTGGCAAATACGGAAATCATCTTTCCGGTGAAGTATCTGATTCGCAGCGTACCGGAACCGCTTGACGCGCCAGTGTCCAGTCCAGATCCGTCCGACCGCCTGAAATATGGCCAATACTTGGTGACCCTAGGAGGTTGCCGAGATTGTCACACGCCGCAAGAACGCGGCCAACCGGTCGCTGGCTTCGCGTACGCGGGAGGATTGTTGATGCGAGGTCCCTGGGGCGAAGTCAGCACCGCCAACATCACGCCCGATGCGTCAGGCATCAGCTACTACGATGAAGCGCTTTTCATCGAAATGATGCGCACCGGCTACGTGAAGGCGAGAAAGCTGAACTCGATCATGCCCTTCGGAGCGTTCAAGAATCTCACCGATGACGATCTGAAAGCGATGTTTGCGTACCTGCGCACGGTGAAGCCGGTGCAACATCGAGTGGACAACTCTCAGCCGCCGACTTATTGCAAGCTTTGCCGGCAGAAGCACGGCGGCGGTGATCAGAATTAGAGGTCCTGCAACTTGACGCGGACGATGAACCGGCTGCTTCCCCAGTAACTCCCATCGGTCAGGCCCAAGCTCGAGTCTCTTGACGCAACCTGGAGATATCCTTGCTTGGAGCATTCCCGAAGAAGCGGCTGTATTCCCGACTGAACTGCGAAGCGCTGAGATAGCCCACGCGTTGACTTGCAGTACTCGCGTCCGTCATTGTCGACAACATGAGACGCCTTGCCTCCTGAAGCCGCAGCACCTTTTGATAGTGCAGCGGACTCATCGAAGTGACGGACTTGAAGTGCTCGTGAAAAGAGGAAACACTCATGTGCACCAGCCCAGCCAAGTCTTCGACTTTCATGGGTTGCGAGAAGTTCTCGCGTAGCCAGGAAATAGCCTTCGCAATCCGGTGCACGCTGGATTCTGCAAAACCCATTTGAGCGATGCGCACGCCAATCGGGCTGCGTAGTAGCCGGATCAAAATCTCATCGATCACAAGCGGAGCGAGCAGTTCAGCATCCCCAGTTTGTGCGAGGCACTCCATTAATCTCGTCGCAGCGTTAACCGTGCTCGCGTCCGCCGGAGTGACGTAAACGGCGCTCCTCTCGTGAGCGGGAGGCAGACCGTGGGGAAAGACCTTCAAGACCAACCCGGCAATCTTGTGGGGATCGAGATCCAGCTTGAGAGAAAGATAGGGCGCGGAATAGCTCGCTTGCGTGACCTGGGCAGCCACGGGCAACGCGACGGAGAACACGATCATACGCGACGCGTCGTATTCATAGACTTCCCGCCCCACGATGACGGTCTTCGCTCCCTGTGCGACGATGCATAACGAGGGCAAACTGACGGCATGCACGCACTCCGTGTTGATTCGTGAAAAGCGACTGGCGTGGACGCCAGGAATGGGCAGCTCGAAACTACCGTCGTGCGGGGCATAGGCTGAAATCAAGCGTGCGAGCTTGGCCAGGTCTGGTTCGCTCGCGACCGCTTCATCCGCGGGCCGTCGTAAAGGCAATACTTTGCCGTGGGTCTTCATGGTTTTGAGAGTACCTCTCTTGCAGTAAGGGCGGCGGTCATTTCACCTGAGCCGTTACGGCGACGTCGAATTTTGAATAGTACTTCTTGACGTCGCTGGCCCCGTACTTGGCACGGAATTTCTCGACTACGGACGACACCTGTTTGGCGTCAGTGACGGCAATGGCCTTTAATTCAGACTCTGCACTTCCTGCCTTGATGTGAATAGCTGGGTTCTTGAGCACGTTCTTGTACCACTGCGTGTCCGAGCCCTGCACTGGCAAGAGGTAAAGCTTGTCGTCCTCGAATACGAACCAGACTGGGATTGAGATGGTGCGTCCTGACTTTCTGCCGGTGACGCTGATCTTAATTTCGCGATATCGGGACAGGTGGTCTTTTAGGGAGTCATTCTTCTTCGCCATGCGTCACTCCTCGCTCTCGTGTTCGGGGCTCACTTCTTGCGCATCCAGACGCCCCACGTAATCGGCCCGGCTTCCTCGTCGGTTATCGAGCGACCCGCCAGTTTGAGAGCTAGCTTAATTTGACCGTGATGGTAGCCCTCGTGCCAGAGCATGTGCTGCAGCAGAAGGATCGGGTGGTCGTAGTGAAGGTTCATATCCCGGCCTGTCTCCAGTCTGCTCTTGACCGCGTCCCGTACCGCCCTGGCGCTGTCGTTCAGCATCTGCGCAATGCGATCAGGATCGCTCTCGGCCACCCACTCTTCCGTGGGCAGTTCTATGGCGAACTCGGGTGCGTCCTCGAACACGAACGCAAGTCGAACATAATGGATGTGTGTAAACAGCTCTGCGACGGAGGGACTGCCTTCCATTGCTCTGGCCTCCAGGCCGCGCTCTGGGAGGGCGCGGAGAAGGTTGAGCAAGATGGTGTTGTTGCGTTCCCAAGAGTCCAGCAGAACCTCAAGGAGCTTTTGATCCGGTGCGTAAGACATATAGCCAGCGTCCGTTCGTTGATGCGAGACGGGGCAACTTTTTATGCTAACATCGTGCCGAGGCGTTCTAGAAACGCTCCCAGATAACTCTCCAGTGTTCATCCGGGCGAGTCGACCTCACGATCAGCTGTTTGCCCGATAACTCGAATGCGCGCGGCAGATCTTTACCGATAAGCGTCCGCACCAGTGCGCCCGCGACGTGATACGTAAATGTTTGAGCGTCGTTGATCTGGTACGTGCCAAACGAGGCCTCGTATCCACCTTGCGAATACTGCTCAGGCCCAGCCGGGGTTTGTGGCTGCGGGTTGCGATCCATGACCTGGACCGACATGTGGCCGTCGCGGGTGAAGACAAGCAGCCCTGTGGAGTCGGACTTGTGAATCTTCCCGTCCGGGCTTTCCTGTTCGAGAGAAGCCAGCCGCCACGCTCCCACAAACCGGTCGCGAATGCCGTCATTTTCACCGCGATCTGTTCCAGTGCGATTCTGGCCGCTGGACAGCGTCATCGCAGCCATCGCGACAAACAAAGACGCAATGCCTAGCGAAAACAGTTTCTTCATGTTCGGCTCCTGTCACCCGGTCGAGGCCAGTGGTGATTTCGCATTTGCAGCGGAATAGGCCTGGGCTTTGTACCTTGATTTTCCTTTCAGCGGCCCACTAGTTTCTGCAGCTCTTCCGGGTAGCGAGCGCCTTGTACCGGGATCTTTGCAGCTGCAGTCCCCAGTTCGCGGAGTTCGTCGGGCGAAAGTTGGACGTTAACAGCTCCGATGTTTTCTTCGAGCCGATGCAGCTTGGTCGTGCCTGGAATCGGCACGATCCAGGGCTTCTGCGCCAGCAGCCAAGCCAGCGCGATCTGCGCCGGTGTCACTTTCTTCTGTTGGGCGAATCTGCCAATCAGATCGGCCAACCCCTGATTCGCTTTGCGGTTCTCCGGCGTAAAGCGAGGGACGATGTTGCGGAAATCGTTTTTGTCGAACTTCGTATCCTCGGTGATTTTTCCCGTAAGGAAGCCTTTGCCCAGAGGACTGAATGGAACGAACCCGATCCCGAGTTCTTCCAGTGTCGGAATCACTTCCGCTTCAGGTTCTCTCCAGAAAAGCGAATATTCGCTTTGGAGTGCAGCGACAGGTTGAACTTTGTGGGCGCGCCGGATGGTCTGCACACCTGCTTCAGAAAGTCCGAAGTGCTTCACTTTGCCTTGCTGAATCAGTTCCTTCACGGCTCCGGCGACGTCTTCGATCGGAACGTTCGGGTCAACACGGTGCTGATAGAACAGGTCGATGACATCGGTCCTGAGCCGTTTGAGCGAGGCCTCGGCGACTTCCTTAATATGCTCGGGACGGCTGTCCAGGCCGGCTTGTTTGTTGGTGTCGGGATCAAACTTGAACCCGAACTTGGTGGCGATCGCCACTTTTGCGCGGAACGGAGCGAGGGCCTCACCGACAAGCTCTTCATTCGTGAATGGGCCGTAGACCTCAGCCGTGTCGAAGAAGGTGACGCCTCGTTCCACGGCAGCACGAATGACCGAAATCATCTCCTGCTTGTCTCCGGCCGGGCCGTAGCCAAAGCTCATTCCCATGCAACCGAGCCCGAGAGCCGAAACTTCCAAGTTACTTTTTCCAAGTTTGCGTTTTTGCAAAGTCTCTCCCTGCGCTGCGAAATTCGGTCTATGGCAACAGCAGCGCAAACATAAGCATAGTTTCCAGAACGATTGCTGGCTTGCCTATTTCGATGAAGTTCTTGCCAGATTCTACGAGGTCTACCCGATAAGTCATCCCATTCCGCAGGTTCTGGCTTACCAACGCTTGCGCCCAGCGCTATAATATTCGTATGTGGCGCTGGCTAGCAGTTGCGGCCTTGGGCGCGGTTTTCCTCACGCTCCCCGCGTGGGGACAACGTCGCGGCGGAGCCTCGGGAGGCTTCGCGGGACGTGCCGGGTTTTCCGGCGGACACGCCATGGTTGGTGCTCGCGGTCCAGCGATGGGCGCCCGCGGCTTTCCCGGCGTTCAACGCGGCAATGTCAACTTGGTGATCGGCAGCTTTGGTCACCCGGGCTTCGGTCGTCCGGGCTTCGGATACCGTCGTGGTCGCTACGGGCGAGGGTGGCCGTACGGCTGGTATTACGGGTATCCATATTACGGCTGGGATTATGGGGACGATTCTTACTCCTCGGATTCTTATCAGAACTATCCGGTCTACGATTATTCGAACGCTTACGCCGAGAACGACCGGCAGCAGGCGGCGATTGATCGCCTGGAATCTGAGGTCGATCGCTTGCGTGAGGAGCGCGAGGCGCGGGAATCAAAGTCATCGAATGCATCCGCGCAGAAGACCGTAGTACCTCCGACAGAGTTGGTTTTCCGCGACAAGCACACCGAGGAAGTCCAGAACTACGCCATTGTTGGCCAGACATTTTGGATATTGAATGCAGAGAAGGCGAGGAAAATTCCGATCGCCCAGCTTGATATCCCGGCCACGCAGAAGGCCAACGAAGATCGCGGCGTGGACTTCCAGTTACCCGAATGATCGGATAGAGACGTAGCGAGTTGCGCCTCCGCACAGTCTGTGGATAACTTGCTCGGTAGCAGCGCGAGTTTCCCCGTTAGAATGACCCCCAAGTACAATCGATAAGAGCCCCATGTCCCAATTCGTTCATCTTCATCTCCATACTGACTATTCGATGCTCGACGGCGCCTGCGACGTAGACAAGCTCTGCGAGCGCGCGAAAGAGCTAGGCATGCCTGCGGTTGCCATGACCGATCACGGCAATATTTTCGGCGCCGTGCATTTTGTGAATGCGGCCAAGCAAGCGGGCATCAAGCCCATCATTGGCTGCGAGCTTTATGTCTGCAAGAAGGACGATCACAACATCGAGCGGACTCCGCCCGACGGCGACACTTATAACCACCTGCTGGTGCTGGCGGAGAACGAGGAAGGCTATCGCAACCTGGTGAAGATCACTTCGGAAGCTTCGCTGCACGGATTCTATTACAAGCCGCGCGTGAGCAAGAAGTTTCTGGCCGAGCACTCCAAGGGATTGATCGGACTGTCAGGCTGCCTTAAGGGAGAAGTTGCCGAACGGTTGATGGAGGACAAATACGAAGCGGCGCGGGATGCGGCTGTGTTCTACCGCGATATCTTCGGCAAGGACAATTTCTTTCTGGAGATTCAGGATCAGGGATTGGAGATGGAACACCGCATCCATTCGAACTTATTTCGATTGGAGAAGGAACTCGGTCTGCCGATGGTGGCGACCAATGACAGCCATTACCTCTGTGAAGACGATGCCCACGCACAAGACGTGATGCTTTGCATTCAGACTGGCAAGTCCATTCAGGACACTAACCGGATGAAGTTCCAGGGCACGGACTTTTATGTCAAAAGCCACGATGAAATGTTTCGCGTCTTCAAGGACGCGCCCGACGTGCTTTCACGCACTCTGGCGATCGCCGAGCGCTGCAGCACGCGACTGGAAAAGGTCAGCAATCCCTTCCCTCATTTCGATGTGCCCGCGGGATATACGTTGGACAGTTACTTCGAACACGTGACGCGGGAAGGCTTCGCGCGGCGGCTGGAAGTGCTTCGAAACCTGCAAGCGCAGGGACGAGTCAAGCACAGCACAGCGGAATACGAGCAGCGTCTGGCGCGGGAACTCGCCATCATTCAGCAGATGCAGTTCTCGGGATATTTCCTGATTGTCTGGGATTTCATCCGCTACGCGAAGGAAAACAATATCCCGGTCGGGCCCGGTCGTGGCTCGGCGGCAGGGTCGCTGGTGTCATATTCCATGAACATCACCGATCTTGATCCGCTGCAGCACGAGTTGTTCTTTGAGCGCTTCCTTAATCCTGAGCGCATTTCGATGCCTGACATCGACATCGATTTCTGCATGAACCGTCGCGACGAGGTGATTGATTACGTCACCCGAAAATATGGCCGGGAAAACGTGGCGCAGATCATCACTTTTGGAACCATGGCGGCAAAGGCGGCGATTAAAGATGTCGGCCGTGCCATGGATATTCCGTACACGGACGTGGATCGAATCGCCAAGATGGTTCCGACCACGCTCAATATCAAGCTGGAACAGGCGATTAAAGATTCTCCGGCGCTGCAACAGGCTTACGAGAGTGAACCGCAAGTACGCCAGTTGCTGGATACGGCGCGCAAACTGGAAGGCCTGGTGCGCAACGCCGGCGTTCATGCGGCTGGCGTAGTGATTTCTCCGAGGCCGCTTACCGACCTGGTGCCGCTGTTTAAAACGAAGAACGATGAAATCGTCACCGCCTTCGACATGGTCGCCATCGAGAAAATGGGTCTGTTGAAGATGGATTTCCTCGGGCTGACCACGCTTACCATTCTCGATGACACGGTGAAACTGATCGAGCAGACGCGCAACCAGAAGATTACCCTGCATGAAATTCCGCTCGAGGATAATAAAACTTATGAAAGCGTTTTTCACAAAGGGCTGACGTCCGGCATTTTCCAGTTTGAATCGCATGGTATGCGCGACGTATTGCGCCGCTACCAGCCGAATTCGATCGACGACCTCACCGCGCTTAACGCACTTTACCGTCCGGGCCCGATCCAGGGCGGCATGATCGACCATTTTATTGATCGCAAACATGGGCGCAAAAGTATCGAGTACGAACTGCCCGAACTAAAAGAAATGCTCGAAGAGACCTGGGGCGTAATCGTCTATCAGGAGCAGGTAATGCAGATCGCCAACCGGTTGGCGGGCTACTCACTGGGTGAGGCCGATTTGCTGCGGCGCGCCATGGGCAAGAAGAAGCCCGAGGAAATGGCGAAACAGCGCGAGCGCTTTGTCGAAGGTGCGGTGCAGCGAGGTTACCCGCCAAAAAAGATCGAAAAGATTTTCGACTTGCTGGCCAAGTTTGCGGAATACGGGTTTCCCAAGGCGCATGCAGCGGCCTATGCGTTGTTGGCTTATCACACCGCCTATCTGAAAACTCATTATTCGGTCGAGTTCATGGCTGCTCTGCTGACCTCGGTCACAGGCAATA
Organism: Acidobacteriota bacterium; assembly: GCA_013288805.1. GTDB lineage: Bacteria > Acidobacteriota > Terriglobia > Terriglobales > Acidobacteriaceae > JABDBE01. The sequence continues at coordinate 19,142 of JABDBE010000010.1, read as the reverse complement.
CCGATGACGTCGTGAAATACATCAACGAATGTCGCGAGATGGGAATTGCCGTCGAACCGCCAGACATCAATGTGAGCGATGCGAACTTCACGCCACATGGCAGTGCGATTCGGTTTGGTCTCGCCGCCGTGAAGAACGTCGGCCACAACGCCATTCAATCGATCGTGGCCGGGCGAAAAGAATTGGGGCGTTATCACTCAATTTACGAGTTCTGCGAGAAGGTGGATCTGCGGCTGCTGAACAAGCGCGTTCTGGAGTCTCTGATCAAGAGCGGCGCCATGGATTCACTCGGCCGGCGCGGCCAATTGATGGCGGTTCTGGACAAGGCCATGGATCGGGCCCTGAAGACGCAGCGCGACGCGGAATCCGGCCAGCACGGCTTGTTCGGCGTGTTCGCACAGGATGAAGCGCCAGTCAATAATGACAAGTTACCCGATACGCCGGACTGGGACGAGCACACACGGTTGGCCGCGGAAAAAGAAATACTTGGATTCTTCATCACCGGTCATCCACTCGAGAAGTACAAAGACAAGTTGGAAGATCTGCGCGCTTTGAGCACCGCCGACATCGCGGGCATCAAGGCGTCCACCGGGAAAGACGAAAACATCTGCACCGCCGGCATCATTACTAACCTGCGCGTTCTGAAGTCGAAAAAAGGAGACTTCTACGCCCAAGGCGCGCTCGAGGATATGGCGGGTTCGGTGGAAATGATCGTGTTTCCGGAAGCTTACCGGAAGCTGCAGGAGAAAGTGAAACTCGAAGTTCCGGTGCTGGTGCGCGGCGGCTTGCGGATTGAAGAAGGCGTGAACCCGAAACTCACAGCGAACGACATCATCTCGCTCGAGGATGCCAAGGTTCCATTGCCGCGTTCGCTGCGCATTCGCATTCCATTGGAAACGGCGAATGAGTCCGTGGTCGATGACCTGCACGCTCTTTGTGCCCAGCGCAAAGGGGAGGCGAAAGTGTTGTTTGACGTGGAACGCCAGGGCGATTTCATGGTGGTGATGGAGGCGGAGGGCTATAATGTCCATCCAGACCGCAATTTTGTGGCCCGGGTGGAAGAATTGTGTGGCCGCGGCGCGGTGAGGGTCATTGATTAAAACGTTTTCGTAGAGACATAGCCACCTATGTTTCTACAAATGGACTGAGACGTGCGGCGGATGAGACCTATTCCTAGGAGTGCTGATTTGCAATCGGCGACGGCTCCGGCTACAAACGCGCTGCTGGTGGTGGCGGGCACGGAGTTTCTTCTTTCGATGGTGGAAGCCCGGTGGGCCTCCCGGAACGGCGATAGCAGGAAGATGGAATCTCAACTCAGGGCACAGCAAGAGCTGGGGAAAATCGAGCAGCAACTGGAGCGGTTGCAAGCGCTGCCGGGCCAGGATGACGACATTCGCGCTCAGATCGGGCAGCTCCACGACCGCATTCGGGATTTGCAAGCTCAGGTCTCGGCACACTTCACGGCCTGGCAAAAAGCGGAGTTGGCGAGGAATCCGCTGCGCCCGCTCATGCTCGAATACGTGGACCGGATCTTCACCAATTGGAGCGAGATTCACGGCGATCGCGGTTTCGCCGACGATCACGCCATGGTGTGTGGCATGGCTCGCTTCCACGGACACGAAGTTGTTGTGATGGGCCACCAGAAGGGCCGGGACACCAAGCAGAATGTTTATCGCAATTGGGGTATGACGAATCCTGAAGGCTACCGCAAGGCCCTGCGCGTGATGAAGATTGCTGAGAAATTCAGGCGTCCGGTCTTCACCTTCGTGGATACGGTCGGCGCGTATCCCGGGCTGAGCGCCGAAGAACATGGCCAGGCCGAGGCCATCGCGCGCAATCTGCGGGAAATGGCGCGACTGCAGGTTCCAATTATTACCACGATCACAGGGGAAGGTGGCAGCGGCGGCGCGCTGGCGATCGCGGTCGCGGACCGTGTGCTGATGATGGAGAATGCCATCTATTCGGTGATTTCTCCTGAGTCCTGTGCCGCTATCATGTGGCGCGATGCTTCGAAGAAGGAGCTTGCCGCGCAGGCGCTGCGCATTACTGCCTCGGATTTGGCCGAATTCGGCTGCATTGACGGAATCGTGCCCGAACCCAAGGAAGGCGCGCACGCCGATCACGAAGCCGCTGCGGCTTTGTTGGATGTGACACTACAGAAACATTTCAGCGAGCTGACAAAAATGTCCGCCCAGGAATTGGTCGCATCACGATATAATAAATTTCGCAAGATGGCGCAGTTCCTGCGTGTGGAGTAAGCCTATCCGATGTTTCCTAGGCAGATACTTTCGTTCCTGAAATTCCGTTCTTCACTCCTGTTCCCAACCACCCGCGTGCCGTATAATTAGAGGTTCGCCTCATTACTCCAACAAACTGCCGAGCGGGCGAAAACTCGCTCCAGTCAAGGAAGGTGAAGGAATGGCCACCACGGATGTAGCGCTCCGCGAAGCCTTTGGGCAACGGGAGCCGAAACGCGTCGTCAACAACATGAGCATTCAGGTTGCGACCGTGAATGGGTCGGGTTCGCAAAGCTCGAATACAGTGCTTCTGCGCAGCATTTTTCAGATGGGTGTCCCGGTTTCCGGCAAGAACCTGTTTCCCTCAAACATTGCCGGACTGCCAACCTGGTACACCATTCGCGCCAACAAAGACGGTTACATTGCGCGCAAGAAAGAGATCGACTTTGTCATTGCCATGAACGCCGAAACCGCGCAGGAAGATGTGATGTCATTGGCGCCGGGCGCGGCGGTGCTTTACGACGAGCCTCTGAAGTTGAATGCGCTTCGCACTGATCTGATTTTTTATCCGGTCCCTTACGACAAACTGGTCGCGCCCGTGTGTCCCGAAGCCAAGCTGCGCAAGTTGGTTAAGAACATGATTTACGTTGGAGTCGCGGCGCAATTGCTCGGAATCGACATGGCCGAAGTTGAGAAGGCCTTGCGTAAACAATTCGCCACCAAGGTAAAGGCGGCCAATTTAAATCTGGCTGCGGTCCGGGCCGGGTTTGAATACGCTACCGCCAATCTGACTAAGCACGATCCGTACTCCATTCAGCGCATGGATAAGACAACGGGGATGATCATTATCGATGGCAACTCCGCGGCCGCGCTGGGCTGTATGTTTGCCGGAGTCACAGTCGTCACTTGGTATCCCATCACGCCGTCTTCGTCGTTGGTCGAAACTCTGATCGATTACATGAAAGAGTACCGGATCGGCCCCGACGGCAAGGCGACATTTGCCATCGTACAAGCGGAGGACGAACTGGCCGCGATTGGCATGGTTTTAGGCGCAGGCTGGGCGGGCGCCCGCTCGATGACGGCGACCGCCGGACCAGGCATCTCGCTGATGGCCGAGTTTGCTGGCCTTTCTTACTACGCGGAAGTTCCCGGTGTTGTCTGGGATATCCAACGCGTCGGCCCGTCCACCGGTTTACCCACGCGCACTTCGCAGGGCGACATTCTCTCGACGGCTTTCCTTTCGCACGGTGATACCAAAAACATTCTGCTGCTTCCGTGTTCCGTAGCCGAGTGTTTCACCATGGCGCAAGATGCGTTCAATCTTGCCGAGCAGTTCCAGACACTGGTTTTTGTGATGTCAGATCTGGATCTGGGGATGAATAACTGGATGTCCGATCCGTTCGAGTATCCCAAAGCGCCAATCGACCGCGGCAAAGTGCTCACGAAAGAAGATCTTGACCGCATGGGAGGCTTCTCTCGCTATAAAGATGTCGACAACGACGGCATTGGTTACCGCACTCTGCCGGGCACGGAGCATCCGGCGGCGGCGTACTTTACCCGCGGCACTGGCCACAACGAAAAATCAGGGTACAGCGAACGTCCGGACGACTTCGAAAAAAACATGGAGCGCATCAATAAGAAGTTCGAGACCGCGCGAGCGTTTGTGCCGCGGCCCGAATTGATGACCGGCAAAGGCAAAGCCAAAATCGGCATTATTGCCTACGGCACTTCGCACTGGGGCATTATCGAAGCGCGCGACCAGTTGCGCGCTGAATACGACATCGAAACCGATTATCTCCGCTTGAAAGCCTATCCGTTCTCGCGCGAGGTACACGAATTCATCGAGCAACATGAACGGGTTTACGTGGTCGAACAAAACCGGGATGCCCAGATGCTCTGCTTGATCAAGCTGGATATAAAGCCGGAACTGGTGACGCGGCTCCGCAGCATTGCGCATATTCACGGGCTGCCGCTGGACGCGCGCTCGGTAACCGACGAACTCATCAGCATGGAGGGCAAGTAACATGGCGACCACGACCATCCCCACACCTGCACCGAAAATCAATCGCATCGGCCTGACTGTTCTCGACTATCGCGGCGGCAAGACTACGCTTTGCGCGGGCTGCGGTCACAACGCGATCTCCGAACGCATCATCGACGCCATGTATGAAATGGGTGTGCAACCAGAACGCGTCATCAAGCCCAGTGGCATCGGATGCTCCTCCAAGAGTCCTGCGTATTTCATGAGTCGCTCGCACAGCTTTAACGCGGTTCACGGACGCATGCCTTCGGTCGCAACCGGCGCAATCTTGGCCAACCGTAAGCTCATTGCGCTCGGCGTTAGCGGCGACGGCGACACCGCTTCGATCGGCATCGGGCAGTTCGTGCATCTGATGCGGCGCAATCTGCCGATCATTTACATCATCGAGGATAATGGTGTGTACGGCCTGACCAAGGGACAATTTTCGGCCACAGCCGACCTCGGTTCGAAACTGAAAACCGGCGTGGTGAACGATCTTCCGCCGATCGATACATGCGCCATGGCCATCACCCTGGGCGCAACTCTGGTTGGCCGTTCGTTCTCCGGCGACAAGCGGCAACTGCACAGCCTGCTGAAAGCCGCAATCGCCCATAAGGGGACGGTCATGCTCGACGTAGTTTCCCCCTGCACTACCTTTAACGATCACGAGGGTTCGACGAAATCCTACAAGTACATGAAAGACCACGAAGAGCCATTGCAGGAGATCGGTTTTGTCCCAGCCTTCGAAGAAATTAATGTGGAGTACGATCCCGGCACCACCGTCGAGGTCACTATGCACGACGGATCACGCCTGCGCCTGACCAAGCTCGAAGAAGAGTACGATGCCACGAATCGCATAAAAGCGATTACTCGTTTGCACGAAGCGCACGAAAAAGGCGAAGTGCTGACCGGGCTTTTCTATGTGAATCCCGAAGCGCCTAGTTTCATTGATATGCTCAACGTGACCGAAGAACCGTTGGCCACGCTGCCCGAATCCGCGACCCGCCCGGGAAGGGAAGCGCTCGAGCAAGCGATGGAAGAGCTGAGGTAAGGGCAGCGCCAAAAAGAAAGTACTTGTCATCCCGAGCAAAGCGAGGGATCTCGGTTCTTGTCTGTACGCTCAGTATTGCCAACACGCAGAAACACCCAGATCCCTCACTTCGTTCGGGGTGACAATTCGAAATCTGTCTTCACGCCTTGGGACTGATCTCGGTTCCGAACGAGTATTCATTCAGCGGACCGAAGCGTTTCTTTTCGGCATACAAACGCCAGCGCCGCCAGACGATGCGCAAGCTCGCCATCACAGGAATCGATAGATAGACCCCGAGCACTCCGGCAATTTCGGCGCCCGCCAATACGCCGAAGATTGCGGCTAGGGGATGGAGTTCCATGCTCTGGCCCATGATGCGAGGCGAAACCACATAATCCTGCACCAGGCGCCAGGCGATCAGGAAACAGAGCAGGGCTAGCCAGTGCGGATAGCTCATTAGCAGCGCAACCGCGAGAATGACCACGCCAGCCACGAGCGGTCCGACCACCGGAATGAACTCCATCATGCCGCCTGCGGTGCCCAACACCAGCGCGTAGGGCACCCGTGTTGCTTCCATAAAAGATATGTAAACTATCAGGGACAACGCCGCCAGCTCAAGTTGGGCGCGGATAAACTGAGCCAGCATCTGGTTCAGGTCCGCGAGCACATCTTGCAGGAATTCGCGTTGCGGTCTGCTCTGCACCAGAGACAGGCCGACTTCACTGAAGCCGCGCCCATCCTTCAGAAAAAATATCGCGAGAATTGGCACCACGATCAGAAGCCAGGCTTGCTTGGCTACCTCTGCAGCGCGCAGTCCGATCTGTTTCGCCACATCCACTAGGCGAGGATCGGACAAAACTCTCTGCAACAGTTGAGTGGTTTCTCCGCTCCATCCTCGTTCTCTGCCAATGGTATGGGCCAGATCGCCGGTGTTGACTCGGTCCGTCAGCGCTGGCCAAGCCTCGCCCAGACGCCGCGCCTCGCGTACCGTCCGCGGTCCTACGAAGAAGAAAAGCGTACTCAGCAGGATGAGAAACAGCAGATAGATCAAGGTAATTGCGCGACCGCGATGGCGTGTCCACTTTTGTATGCGGGACACCGCCGGATCGACGAGATAGGCAAAGAAAATTGCAAACAGGAATGCAATCAGGGTACGGCGCGCAATGTACAAAAAGCCCAGTCCCAACGCAAAGAACAGCGTCGTTACCAGTACGCGTACCGTGCGTGAATCAATCAAGGCCAATGTCGACCTAGTCTCGTACCACTTCCGTGTTCTCGCTCCCGATCAGAATTCGCTGCAGCTTAAACTGATCGTCGAACCAAAGCATCCAATTGCCCGACTCGCCATTCAGGTCCAACCGGTTCAGTTCGTGCTCCACCCCTCGGATGGTCACCTTTTCTCTGCCGGCAAACTCAATCGTTACCGATACCGAAGAGCGCGCATGCGCATTTAGCGCACCGAATGGCACGCGTTGTTTTAGTGGGCACTGCAATGCGCCATTTTCCTGCTTGCAACTGGTGGCCAGGTATTTCCACGCCAGGACTTCTCGTTGTATGAAGAAGTAGTCATCCAGCAGACTGCTGGTCGCCGGCAGCATAAATGGCTGCTCCTGTTCCTTGGCTTGGGGACCGCTCTTGAACCGCTCGATCAGGAAATCCTGACTGGTCACGACCACAGCCTGCGACTGTCCCGGACTCAGTTCCTTCCATTCATATTTTCGCAGTTCGCCGCCAGGACCCATTTCCCACTCGGAAGTTTGCTCCGCCTTCTCGGTTCCGGTTTCACTCTTGAACCGCGAAACAACAGAACTGCCGCTGCTGCTTTGCTGGATGGAGAAGGTTTCGGTCCCCATGCGCTGGCCATGCATGAAGACGCCAAATGATCCGGAATCGACCATATGAGTAGGTGCGGGCGCGGGCTTGTCATCCTTCTTGTCCCCCGCGGCAGTGGAGGCAGCCAGCAGACAAAGCGCGCCTAAAACTAAGACCTTGCCGAACTCCAGGTTATTCTTCAAAGTTCTCCTTCTCGCACCAAACCAAGACTGCATGCCACCTCCGCCGCGATTCTGTCCACATCCTTGCCGCTGGTTTCAATGCGAATAGCCGCTTTCATGTATGACTTTCGCCGCTTGTCATACAGCTCCCTAAATTGTTTAAGATCTTGGCGCAGTGGACGCTGATTCGGCTCTTCCTCACATCGCCGCAGCAATTCCTCCACTGGCGCATCCAGAAAAACCGAATGCACCTTTGCTTTTGCAATCAGGGCGGCATTTACTGGCTGAACGAAAGCTCCTCCACCCAATGCCACCACACGCAAGGAGGAACTGATCTCTACCAGCAATTCGCGCAAGGCTGCCGTCTCGACTTTGCGGAATCCTGCCTCTCCGGACTCTCGAAAAATCTGCTCAATGGTCTTTCCCTCTCGAAGCTGAATCCGATCGTCCAAATCTTCAAACGGCAAACTCAAACGGCGGCTCAAAGCTCGGCCCACAGTGGTCTTGCCGGCGCCCATGAAGCCCACGAGAAACACCGCACGTAGCTCACGGATCCCATTTCGCGCAAGCCGACTGGCCGCAGGACGCGAACCGGGTCCGCTCCTTGTGGCTCCCGATTTACTGAAACGGTTCTGCACCCGCGCAGTCCGATGATTCAGGTTTGGTGGTTTAACGTTTCTTGAGGTGAATTTTACCACTGAAGGAGAGCAACTTAACCGAGGATGCCGCCTCGCCCATCGTACCTGCGAAGGCACTCCCGGCGCGGGGAACAAAGGAAGTGTGTTCGGGCTGCAAGGGGAAATCCTTCTCGACCGTTCCCTGGACCGAGCGAGCGACCACTTCGATGGAGGCGTAAGCAGGCGCAATCGCCTCTATGTCGCCGCTGTGGGTCGTCAAGGAGTAGTCCCCGCCGTCGCCAAAATCGCCGTCATAGTGGATCTTACCGCTGCTGGTATTGACGTGGACCAGGGAACCGTTTACCGAATTCAGCGCTACATCGCCACCCACTGAGGTGATTTCCACAAGTCCATCGCTGACATTCGTCACGGTTACCGGGCCGTTCAAGGTTTTTATGTGAATATGTCCGGCACTTACATCGCGCACGTCTACACTGGCAGTGCTACCTTCCACCATCATGTCCCCGCGAAGTTTTTCGACATGCAAAGGGCCGGTCGTCGAATGCAAAGTCACGCTCGCATCCGCAGGCACGAGAACTTCATAATCGACGCGTCCAGTTTGGGCGTCGGCCCCTTCCAGAAGATGAGAGAAAACCGCAACCCGGCGCCGTCCCTTACTATGATCAACTTCGACTTTGCCGGAGTACAGAATTGCGTTAATGGCGACCACCTTGCCCGGAGCGGGCTTGACCGAGATGGCTCCGTACTGGTTGACGATGGAAACGCTGGCACGCCGAGCGACCTTGAAATGCATTTCCTGGCGGGTGGTCTGGGCCGCGGCTAACGCGGCGAACACAACAATCAACCCGACGGCGTACGATGTGGCCCGCTGCATAATCAACCTCTCCCCAATGCCAGCGAGTGTTGCCCGCCGGCGCCCCGACACCCGACTATTCTACTATGGCAGAGAACGATCCAAGGCCATCTCGTAGACCATGGCCTTCTGCTCGTACGCATTCCTTAAGTACTGTTGCGCGACTTCGTCGTTCGGGTCGCTGTGTGCCGATTGCTCGGCGTCCCGGATATAAGCGTTCACCGATCGCAGATCCGCTTCATAGGTAGCTCGCATGGAGGGCGTCCGCTCGCCGACCGTCTTGAGCAATTGCAGATCTTCACCGCCCATCACGTCGGCCGGTTGCAGATTCGCCGTCACCACGCCAGCGGGCGGCGAGTGCTGTTCCGACATCTGTGGCTGGCCGGTGCCCCGTTGATAGATCAATACTCCGAAGACCATCAGCAGCGTGGCCGCCAACGGTACCAGCCAACGCAGTCGCCAACCCAGCAGGGGTGCGGGCGTTTGCGGATGCAACTGAGGTTGACGGATCAGCCCCTCTTGCCGCAGCGCGACTTCAATCGAGTTCCACACCCACGGACTGGGATCCTCGGAACCCTGCAAAAACCGTGCTTCTTTCGAAATAGCGTTCAGATCGGCTACCAGATCCGAACATGCGCAGCAGGACTTTAAATGTTCTTCCTGCTCGATTCCGTGCCCGCTCCCAAGCTCTGGCAGGACCCGTTTAAACTCTTCACAGGTCATACTAACCTCTCCCCGATGCCTCTGTATGATAAGTTCCTCACGGCTTTGTGGCTTTTTCAGCTCTGCTCGTCTTGAGGATCTCTCGTAACTTCATCCGCGCTTTGTGTAATTGTGACTTGCTATTACCGATCGAACATCCCACCATCTCGGCAATCTCATTGTGCTCGTAACCCTCAACATCATGCAGCAGAAAAATCATTCTGTAGCCCGGAGGCAGAGATGCGATCGAACGCTGCAACTGCATCCGGTCGATGGACCCCGCCAATCGCGGGTCGTCCGCGCCCGGTTCTTTCCTGGGCGTTTCTTCTTCCGTCTCGATGTTTTCCTCGAGCGGAACTACCGGCAGACCCTTCTTGCGCAACTGCATCAGGACGACGTTCACTGCCATCCGGTGCAACCAGGTGGAAAATGCCGACTCCCCGCGAAAGGTTCCAATCTTGCGGAACAGTTGCAGGAATGCTTCCTGGGTCAAATCCTCGGCTGCCGCCGTGTTGGCCGTCATTCGAAGGCATAGGGAGTACACTCGCCGCTTATGCAAGTTATACAGCGACTCAAAGGCTTCTGCATCTCCCTGCTTCGCCCGCTCGATTGCGTCTGCTTCGGAAAGCCCGTCGCCCTGTCGTTTTTTCGCGTCCGTCAAGTCGTCTTTTCCGGCCGCACTCAGTCTGATGCGGCGTAAGTATCTTTTCGTTGTACTGCTTGCAGGTACTAACTCAGGCCCTTCGAATCGCGCAACCAATTACAGTCCATGGGCTTGCGCAGACCACTGAATCTCATTATGACCTTGGTTACCTATCTAAGGATAACCCTCCCCTTAAGATTCCTCTCTAACCCTGGCAACCTCGTCTTGATGTCATCCCCCGGCCAATTATTTGTCTTTATAGATTCAGCCTTGGGGGAAAAGACCCAAAGAACCGCTGGTGCCTACGTCTTAAGCTGACGCCGACCTGGTAGTGATGGTTTCTAACCCATGGCCATGCGGCCCAGTCTCTCGTTCGTGCAGCAGGAAAGCAAAGAATACCCCCAGGAAGCCCAGAATCGAGAAAATCCACATTCCCAAATGATACCCTCCGGGGTTTTGTGCGCTGGCATGACCAAAATCGTTAGCCCAGCCGATCACCAGGTTGAAGAGAAACAATCCGATATTCTGGATCATGGTCATCAAGCCATAGGCGGTGCCCAGCTTGGACTGGTCGACGATATAAGCGACCGATGGCCACATCACCGCCGGAATCAGCGAAAATGCCACTCCCATCATCGCCAGGGGAAGGTAGAGGTTGACGTGCGTGTAAGCCATCATCAAATAGACGGGAATCAGCAGCATAGAACCGAACATCATCAGGATAGCCCGCCTGCCCACCCGATCGACCATCAGCCCAAACAGCGGTGTGGCGATCATGGCAAAAAGAGTTAACACGCTGGAGAGGAACCCCCCAAATTCCCGCGAAGTCCCATGCGCCTCCATAAAGAACTTCACGGCGAAAGTCTGAAAAGGGAAGATTCCCGAGTAGAAAGTAACGCAGAGCGCGACGATATACCAATAGCTCGTCCCGAACTTGAACAAATCGCTGAAAACCACTTTGTCGGTTGAGACTTCCCCAAGGCTGTAAACCTTCTCGGCATGCACTTCCAGAAGCCAGTAAATCGCTGTGCCGATGACGCACAGGGTGGACACACCCAGTGCTATCAGAAACGGCCAGCGCCAGTTCGCATAGGCTGATCGCGCCCATGTTGGAGAGTTCAGGGCGGCAAAGGTGCCGAGCCGGGCAATCGTAAGGTTGATGCCAAAGGCAAAACTCAGCTCTTTGCCTCTGAACCATCTCGCAAGCGCCGCCGTAACTGCCACAATCAGCGATTCTGCGCCCATCCCAAAAATGAGCCGCCCGGTTGCCATCAGCCAAAGATGTCCCGATGCCACGGTGATTGCGGGCCCGATAAAACAAAGAACCCCAAAGATCATGAGAGATCTTCGCAATCCAATCCGGTCAATCAGAACCCCACCAATGACCACGGTGAATATATTGGGGAAGCTATAAATCGCCTGCAGCAGGCCGATGTTCGAATCCGAAAAACCCAACTGCTGCTTCAGCACGTCCGCCAGAGGACTCAACGCGTCATAAACGTAATAATTGCCGAACATCGCGATGCTGACAAAAATGAGCACCATCCAGCGGTAGAAGCGGGAAGGCTCCGGGCGCACAGACTCTACCATCAACTCTCCTCACTGAGAATAAATTCTGTTGACCGATACGAAGCCAAGAAGATAGCAGATGCCAGCAAACTTCGCATACTCCAAACTCACGTGGGATAAGGGCCCGGGAGGGGCGGCCCAGAGAATAAAGACGTCATCCTGAACCCCGCGTTTTCCAGCGGGGTGAAGGATCTCGCGTGGAGTATTTGAAACTATCACGGGCCTTTCCCCGGACACCCCACTCCATGATAAAGTGTTGAATCTCGGAACTGGCAGGCCCTAAAACCTACCAGAAGTCGCTCTGAAGGAGTCAGTTATGGCGCAGGTTTACGATATTGTGAAAGACCGCCGAGTCTACTCCATTGACGCCGACAGTAGCGTCCTCGAGGCAGCCCGCTTCATGATGGAGCACAGCATTGGCGCCTTGCCGGTACTGCGCAACGGAGATATCGTGGGCATCTTCTCCGAACGCGATGTCATGAACCGCGTAGTCGCTGCCGGACGTATGCCCGGAACCACTAAGGTTGCTGAGGTCATGACCGCCAACCCGAAAGCGATCAACGTGGACGAAACCATCGAGAACTGTCTTTTCCTGATGCGCGAGTTCGGCTTCCGCCATCTGCCCATCACGGACGGCAAGCAATTAAAGGGCTTGGTGTCCCTGCGCGACATCCTGCTGCGCTACGTCTCGCAAAAAGAATCCGAAGCCCGCCGCGCCAGCTGACCGAAAACAATGGAGCGACGGGCATCCCTGCCCGTCAAATCGGCCCTAAGCGATACACGCGTAGACCCGGCCGCCATGGTCCGAGGAAGCTGCCAGTCAATATCCAACTTGTCATCCTGAGCAACGCGAAGGATCTATGCATTTTGCCAGCAGCGCGACACTCGCGGTACGCCGGCCTAGGTTCTTAATGGCTGGGAATGGCGGGTTGTAGCGTCTGCGGAAAAAATCCTGGACACAATCCAATCGGGAAGGGCATGAGTTTACTCGTGCCGCAGTGTGCCGGAAAACGACGACCCGCTCTCTCACCGGACCGCCCCCAACACATAATCCGTCAACAATTTTTCCGTCTGCTCATGCATTCCCTTGGTGTTGTAGTTCGTGCTGGTGATCACGACCACCATATCCAGATCCGGAAGCACCACAACTTTGTTTCCGCCATTGCCTGACATGAAGTAAGCGGGATGCGCCTGCTCTCCCGCCTTGAAGCTCTTCAGCCACCAGAAATAACCATACAAAGTCTGATCGTCAATGCGGACATGCGGCTCGGTCGAAACCCTCACCCAACTTTCGGACACAACCCGCTTGCCGTCCCAGATGCCGCCATTCAGATACAACTGCCCCAGCTTCGCCAGGTCGCGACTGCGCAACCCCAATCCGCCGCCAGTCTGCGCCTCGCCCAAAGGCGAAAACTTCCAATCCACTTTCTTAATCCCGAGCGGCTCGAACAGATTCTTGCCGGCGAAATCCTGTACCGACGTTTTCGCCGAACGCTCCACCACCTGTCCCAGCAGAAAAGCCCCCGCCGTGCAATAACTGAAGCTGCGGCCGTACGGAGAATCCTTCGGCTTTGTCACCCACGGCGCAAATCCCTTGATCGGCAAATCGAGCGCGAACCTGGCCCAATCTTCAATCAAGTACATCCGCTCCTCGTTGCCTCGGGAAAAATCATTCCAGTCGTCGCACTCCAGCAGGGAACTCATAGTGAGAAGGTCTTCTACAGTAATCTTTTCCTTGCGTGGATCGGGATTCTACAGCGGCTGTTTGTCACGAAAGAAGGGCAAGATTGGAGTATCGACGCCAGTCAGCAAGCCTTGATCAATCGCGATTCCGGCCAGCATGCTGGTTATGGATTTCGTTGCCGAGCGCGTTTCCATCAGTGTGCTGGCGTCGGTTCCGACGAAGTAGCCTTCGTAAGCCAGCTTCCCGTGTCGCGCAATCACCACGCTGGTAATCTTCTTGAACTCATCCGCTCGAATCGCACTTTCCATCTCTTGCAGCTTGCGCAGCCAGGCCAACCGTTTCGGCGTTGGTCCTTGGCCAACCATCGGATATTGAGTCGGCGACCGATGATTTCTTGTCGTCCTGAGCGACTACCGAACTGCACAAGCTGCACCAGATCGCGGCGAAGCCGATCACCAGAATCGTTGTCGGGACTGCCGAATCGCATCTTCTAACCACAATCACCCCCGCTAGACAGACGTGGCAGCTCCCAATTCGTTAATGTGGGTTGTCGAAAGGCTTTCTATAAGGATCCCAGCCACTTCACCGGGAGATGCGCCGCCAGGGCGTTTGCCAGGCGCTCATCCGCGGTAACCAGTTGCGACTTGGAATCGACCGCCAGAGCGACATATAGCGCGTCGTAGACGGTCCGGTCGAACACGGTTGCGATAGCAAAAGCTTCGACCAGCAGAGTATGAGAAGAAACCGTGGGAAAGTTGCGGTCTCGTATGGCGTGAAGCGCGCTCTGAGCCGCAGCCGCTTGAAGTCTCCCTTGCCGCACCACCTTCGACAAGATATTGCCAAGTTCAGCCCAGAACAAATCCGGCACTATAAACCGCAGTTCGCCAGCGACGTAGCTCTTCAGTAATTCCAGCGCTTCTCGTGTAAGTGTCTCGCCGCTGGCCGGAAGTATCCATTTGGCAGCGACACTGGCGTCGACAACATAAGTTTTCACCGCCCACGATCCTCGCCCTGCATTTCTTCGCTTGCGGGAAAAGCAGCCGTCGAACGTGGGCGATGCGACCGCAGACGCTGTGTCTGCTTCAGAAACTGTTGTCTGGCTTTTCGTTCGGCCGCCGTCACTACGTTCTCCGCTAACAAAGAGATAACTTCAGCCGTGATTGACTTGCGATGTTGACGAGCCCGATGCCGAAGAGCCTCATACAGATCATCGGGCACGTTTTCGACATAAAGTGTAGGCATAGCTTCGTCCTAGTATAAGTCTAGCATAGTCCTAGACTGCAAGTAACAAACTGTCATTCTGTAGCGCAGTAAGAAGCGAATCAGCTATGAAGTCGAAGGACCCTACAATGCCATTGCCGCTCAGATGCCTAAAGGCATTCTTCGGTGAAATTCCCTCCATCAGTAAACATTCGAGGGTCGATCGGCATCTCACCCGTGTCTTTACCGTGACAATTGACACTATCGCCGCCCTGCACAACAATAGGGACAACACCCAATCGCATCGAGCGGAGAAAACTTATGGCTGACGAAGGCGAACAACTGGTCGAAGTGCCCACTGGCGGGGGAAACGCAGTGAAGTGGGTCGTGTCGTTGCTGGCCGTTATGTATGTGGCGGGCTCGCTTTACTTCTTGTTCAACCTGCGCGAGCGCATTGACCAACAAGGCAAGGATCAAGCCGCCAGCAACGCCCAGATCGCTGAGCTCAGCAAGCGCATGCAGTCGGCTGAGGCCGACTCCGAAACTCTGGCCAAGCAACTGGGCATGACCAAGAAGGAACTCGCCGACCGCTCCGCTGCACTGCAGCGAGAACAGGTCGCGCAACGCGCGTCCCAAGAGCGCCTCGCCGAAGAGCAGAAGCAGCAGCTCACCCAGGTGAATGGCGAAGTCGCCAACGTGAAAACCGACGTCGGTGGCGTCAAGACCGACGTTGCCTCGACCAAAGCCGAACTCGCTGCCGCGGAGGCCAAGCTGCAGAGCGCAGTCGGCGACCTGGGAGTGCAGAGCGGCTTGATCGCGAACACTCGCAGCGACCTCGAGGTACTGAAGCACAAAGGCGATCGCAACTACTACGAATTTACTTTGGTTAAAGGGGCGAAGCCGCAACCCGTTTCAACGGTCAGTCTGCAGCTGAAGAAAACGGATGCCAAGCGAGGCAAGTTCACCATCAACGTCACCTCCGACGACAAGACCATCGAAAAGAAAGACCGCAACGTCAGCGAGCCCATCCAGTTCTATAGCGGCCGCGATCACATGCTTTACGAAATGGTCGTCTGGTCCGTGGACAAGAAGCAGGCGGTAGGATATTTGAGCACACCCAAGAACGCGCCCGTGCCCGTGACCACAACGCCGGCAGGTCAGTAATCATTGATGTTTCCAGGCGCGCACGTTCTCCTCGGGATTTTCGTGCGGACGGCAGTGATCTATGCCGTCGTCCTGGCTGGCGTGCGTCTCAGCGGCAAGCGCGAAGTCGGGCAGATGACGCCCTTCGATCTCACGCTCCTGTTACTGCTCAGCAATGCAGTGCAAAATGCCATGACCGGGCCGGACACTTCGCTCGCGGGCGGAGTGGTCGCAGCGGTCACCTTGGTGGTGATGAATTATTTTGTCGCCGATGTTTCCGGCGTCAACCGCCGCTTCCGAAAGTTTATTCAGGGTGAGCCCAGCCTGCTGGTTCACGACGGCGAAGTCATCTCATCTCACATGGCCAAAGAGCACGTCAGCATCGACGAATTGCAGCGCGCCCTGCGCGAACATGGGATCGCCAACTTTCAAGACGTCGCTCTGGCTGTGCTCGAAGTGGATGGCTCGATCAGTTGTTTGAAGTACGACGACCTCAATCCCAACGCCAACAATCATCTTGCGCAGCGACGCAAAATCCTGAAGAAGCATTAACCAACAGCGCGCCCGGCGCTGAGATTCTCTACGGCTGGCGTTTACTTCGTCAGGACTAGCGGGACCGGTTGATCGTAGGGTTGGATTGTGACCTTCAGCGATTTGCGGTTGGCGAATGCGTCCGGGGTTACGGGAAAGGCTACGATGACAGTTCCCGCGATCCGGCCGCGGGGAGTGATTTTGGCTTCGCGTTCCAGCGGCGCGAGGGCGTGTTGTTTCAGGGCAGGGAAGGCCTGGAAGTAACGGTCGAAGTCGGCGGGAGAAGCAGCATCATCAGTGAAGCTGCCGTTGGTGGTATCGAGATCGGCTTTGATGGTGTGGATCCAGTATGATTTCACGCCGTTGTTCTGGAATGAAACATTGATCGCGACCATCACCATATTTTGATCGGGAACCTCCACCGAGACTACGTCGTCGATCGATCCGGCGGTCGCGGAGTGGGGCCGCTGGACCAAGGCCAAGATGATGGCGATTACCGCGACCACTCCGACTCCGATAGCGACAATCTTTACCGGAGGCAAATTCTTTTTCGCGGTGCCAAACTCCTCGCCGATATGAAATTGGGTTCGGGGTTGCGGCGGTGAATCCGATGCAGGCGGCGCGGGCCGCGGAGGTGGTATCTCGTCAGGCATGTCTCTTTTCTGATTCTATATCGCTTTGCCGGTCGATTCCTGCAGCACGCACACAAAATCCAATGACGAGGCCATCCCTTTTTTGCATACAGGATTCTGGCGTCGCGGTCACCACTTCTAGTTCAAGGCGTGATGGAAGATCCGCGTCTTCCAAGTGAAACAATTGCTCGCGGGCAGATTGCAGTTCGTTTTGCCGTTCTGGCTCTGAGTGAAGAACTCGCCTACTCCGTAGAAGGTTACGCCGTTTGTTGAGTCGAGTACGGTCGAGGCGTACTCGCCCCACTCGTGGGTGTTCTGCTCGTCGGCACTGCCCTGAATAATCACAGTATTGGGGGTAAAGCTCGAGCCCTCCCACGGCAGCATAGTAAAGTTCACCGCGGCGTGGGGCTGAGTCTGGCACGAAACACAGCGTTGGCCGGAGGAAGTGAAGGTCACGCCGAGATTGCCTTTCATGTCGAGCGCTACGCTGGGCATGAAATAGAACAAAGTTTGATTCGGATCCTGCAAATCCGGAGGCCCAGAAGTTCCCCCGCTATTCACCAACACGGAAGCAGTCCCATTCGAGACCTGCAAAATGTAGTACCGAATGCCAGTGCGGTTCTTGATCGTGCTCTCCATTACGACGTGCGACGCGGTCAAATATTCGCCTTTCGGTCCCTTAGTGGTCGACAGGTTGTTGTAGGTCAGCCGGTTCGCCATGCGGTCTCCCAGCGAATCCACGCACGGAGTGTCAAACCAATAGCAGGAGCGTTTACCGTATCCGGAAACGTCCTTCAAAGAGGTACTGGGCTCGGGGACGCACACCGTGTTCACCTCCGTCCCATTTCCCGAAGTGTCGTAGCAACCAGGAGTGTACGGATTCACCGTAACGAACGTGGGACCAGTTAATCCGGTTGTACCCCAGGTGAATAGAGCAAGCTGATTCGAGACGCAGGGCGTGGACTGACTGGTACACCAGCCTTCCCCAAGCTTTCCCTGCTGTGCGTTGCTCGGGTTCACGGTAGACAGAAAATATTCCGGCTCGCCCGTGGCTGGGCCAGCAGCGCTATCGATATCGGCCACATCAACGGAATGGATTAGGGTGGGCTCCTGCGCCGCGGGCACGGTGTAGGTGCTGCAGGTGATGGGGTTCGAAGGCTTCCCTAGAACGATGTCGGCGCGATCGAACTGGCAGGCTTCGAAGCCGATTTGAAGATATCCGTCAGTCGGATCGGTCAGATCGAACGTAACGTAAAAGCCGTTAGACCAGGTTCCGACACGCGGCCAATCGGGATAGTAATAATAGTTGCTGCCAGTAGTGCAATTCTTCGAGTTGGGCAGGCAGGGAATCACCGTGTCCATCACGTACTCGTAGGCGTACCAGACGGTGCTGGAATTCGATAGATCGGAACTGGAGCTGGCCGCGATGCACCAGGCATAGTGCGTGATGCCGGAGACCTCGTAAGAAACGTGCCGGCTGATGACGAACTCATTGTCCAGCCGATCGAAGATGACTTGAACGTTGCCGGACGTGTTCTTCGCACACTCGGGCTGCGTCGAACTCGACCAAAGCTTGAGCACGCTTTGCGGCACGGCTGTGGTGCCGCCGGTGAAAGTATAGATAGGCTGCCCCGTCACTTTGTCAAAGGCTTGCACATAGCCAAAATTGACCCACTCGAGTACCTGGGCGTTTTTTCCTGCCACGGTCGGACCGACGGCGACATTGGCGTCAAGGTTGTAGGCCGCATCGTAAAACTGATAAGCCGTGTCAATGTTCTGCTGAGCGGCAATGCCCTTGACCCCGGTTCCCCAGGTGCCGGTAGTGCAAGCGGACGAGGTACAGACCGGAAAATTGGCCGCCGTGGATTCAGCCTTTTGGGCGGCTGTATAAGGACCGGCAATCGCTCCCTGTTGGCAATCGCCGGAATTGCATTGGCCGTAGGCGCAAAGAGTGCTGGATAGCAAGAAACCTAGCAACCAACTTCGCGTGCTCACAGAGACCTCCACCGTCGCGCGAGAGTCCCTTTTTCAGTCCGACAGCGGCA
The DNA here is from genome assembly GCA_013288805.1 of Acidobacteriota bacterium. Classification (GTDB taxonomy): domain Bacteria; phylum Acidobacteriota; class Terriglobia; order Terriglobales; family Acidobacteriaceae; genus JABDBE01. The sequence continues at coordinate 221 of JABDBE010000010.1, read as the reverse complement.
GCGATTATACCCCGACTTTGCCCTCTTACACGCGATTAAATGCCATACAGAAGGCTGGGGCGGCGGCAAGGTCGGCGATTGGGCGGGCTGGCCCAGAGCTCCTGCCAGAAATGCGAAAGACGGGCGAGGACGCCCGTCGCTCCTTCAGGCGGCGCTGTAGAGTGCTTCCGTGATTCCGAGCTGGGAACGGCCGAGTTCGGTCAGATCCGCGACGGTGCCGC